>CAZITS010000303.1:0-6654 GCA_964542185.1 uncultured Pirellulaceae bacterium | reverse complement strand
TGTTGAGCGAGAACGTGTCGCCGAGGCAGTCAAGTCCGCAGAGGGCCGGACCGCGGCAGAGATTGTCTGTGCTGTGGCGACCGAGTCTGGGCGTTACGATCGGGCAGAAGGGATCTGCGGTTTGCTCGGCGCGGTCGCCCTATTGGCGCTGACCAATTTCTATCTCGTCAGCGACTTTTCTGCAGCCTCGGCCAGTGGGGACGGAGTGAGTCAGGGGTGGACCGCACCTGCCAGCCTTGGTCTGTTCGGGCAGATGCTGGCGATTTGCCTGGGCTACGTTGCAGGAAATCTGTTGGCCAGTTACGTCCATCCTCTCAGAAGGCTGCTCGTATCGGAGCGGGAGATGGACGAAGAAGTTGCACGTGCTGCGTCGCGCGTGTTCTTGACACAGCGGATGAGCGCCACCCGCGGTGCGGGTGGGGTGCTTATTTTTGTCTCGCTGTTTGAACGTCGGGTACTGGTGTTGGCCGATGACGGAGTGATGGAGCATGACGGCCAGGCACTCGTCGAAGCGACTCGTGATCGTGCCCAGGACGCGTTGCGTGCCAGGAAGTATGGCGATGCATTTGTGGCGGCGGTCGATGAGGTTGCCGGCCGGCTAGAGCAGGCCTTGCCGATTGCGTCCGATGACACGGACGAACTAGAAAACGAGTTGCGTGTTTTTCACCCGCGACCGTAACGAAGAAGATAGGTTGTGGCGCCGGAGTGTTGGGGACGTGGCAACCCCCCAAGTAGTCAGCCCGGCCTCTGCTCGAATGGAGGCTGGGTTTGCGCTTCCTGGGTTGTTCAGGAGGTGCCTTTTTTCTTTCGTTTGCGTTTGACTGCGAGTAACGCATCGCTGGCGGCGTCGAGGCGTTTTTTCAAATCGCCTGGCAATCGCAGACGGCTTCCGGCAAAGTTCTCTGCTGCCTGCTCAGGAGTCTCTGCGCCTCCCAAAGCGCTGGTGACTTCCGAGCGCGAGAGGACCCAGGCTATCGTGATCTGAGGCCGCGTTGCGCCTAGCTCACGGGCGACCTCATCCAGCACCCGGACCAGTGGCCGTTCGATCGGGTCAATGGTCCGTCCTGGTGCCAAGCGGCCCATGTCTTGTGGACTGAATGCTAATAGCCCCAGTTTCGTGCGACGCATCACAGGCGGCATTTCCGGTTCGAAACGATCGCGTGAGGCAATGTTGAAGTAGTCTTCAGTTCCGGCGATTGGTGAGGTGGATTGTCCTTGGATTCCGAGTTGGTGGAACTCGGCAACTTGTCTCGCGGGGTAATTTGAGATTCCCCAATAGCGGGTTTTGCCTGATTTGACCAGCGATTCCATCCATTGGGCCAATTGTTCTGGTGGCGTTTGACCTTCGTCGGGGGAATGCAGGAGGAACAGGTCGACGTAGTCTGTCCCGAGGCGTTTCAGGCTGCCATTGAGTTTTTCGGTGAGATTCTGGTGGGTAAAGTCAAGCTTTTTGCCCAGTCGAAACTTGTTGGTATCCGGGTCCTTCACGGGCGCGAGCGAAGGCGCGGCCTTGGTGCAGATCACGAGTTTTTCGCGGCGCCCGCGGATGACTTTACCCAGCACGGTTTCAGATCCGCCCCAGCCGTATGCCTCAGCGCTATCGAAGAAGTTAATCCCGACGTCAAGGCAGCGGAATAAAATCCGTCTGGCGGCAGTGTTGTCGCTGCGTGGTACTTTGCGGAATGCCGTCCCCTGGCAATAACGAGTGACCATCAAGTCAGTCTGGCCAAACCGGACGTATTCCGCTGGTGGGGCGGCCGCTGCGGATCGCAGGCTGGCACTGGCTTGGAGTGCACAGGCTGCCGCGCCCCCGTGAAGCATAGCGCGTCGAGTAAGTGGTTGGCATGTAGAAGAGGGTAAACGAGTTGTCCGAGTTCCTGCGGGCTTCATCAGTATCTCCTTGCGAGGCAAACAGGATTTACCGGAGTGAGGAGAGGAACGCGACGAGATCAGCCGCTTGCTGGGCTGTCAAATCTCGCAGCATGCGGTCGGGCATCAATGATTTTCGCTGCATACTGAGTTGGTCGATATCGTCTTTCGGAATCCGGATGGTAGTCGGCTTGCCCTGCTGCAAGACTCGTAACGTCACGGGGTCGTTTTCTTTGTTCAGCAACAGGCCGGAGTAGACTTTTCCGTCGATCGTAATGACTTGATAGGTTGCGAATTTCGGATCGATCTTCAGTGATGGTTTGAGTAGCGACTCAAGTAATTCAGCCGGCTTATACTTCTTGCCGACCTGGCTCAGGTCAGGTCCCAGGTCGCCGCCCTTACCTTGCACCTTGTGGCAGTTCAAGCACTGGGCAGCGGTTGCCGCAAAGAAAAATGTTCTACCTCGATCCGCATTGCCGTCCAGGGAGAGTATCTCAGCGGGGACGATCGCGTCTCCCAGTCTCTTGGTACGCTCATTTTCCGGGAGAAAGCGTTCAAACAGATCCCGGATTGTCGGATCGGGATGTCGTGCGGCACGGCGTATGAGGTGTCGGCGCTGGGGGGACGCCACTGAATTGGTGCCGATGGCTCGCGCTAATTGAAATGCCGTTCGACTTGATGCTAGTTGTTGATCAAGCGCCTGATCGCGTTCCGATTCCGGCATTGCCAGAATGGCGCGCAACGCCGTTGCCGCTTGTTGTTCTTGTTGACTCGTATCGGGAGCCTTTTTCGCTTCCTTGTCGGGTGGTGTTAGTTGTTTGATCCAGTCGTGAATCAAATTCAGCGCTTGCTGATCAGTAACCTGTCCACCTAGATGGGGCATGCGTCCTCGTCCCAGCTTGGAAAGGCGATAGTAAAGGACGGAAGCATAGGGATCGCCGGCAGCCACAATTTGTGCATTGGCCAGACCAAAGTTGCCATGCATGGGTGGCGTTAACAGCTGGGTTTGGGTGAGGTTTTGGTAATAAGCCAGTTCGATCTTGGCGTTTCCACCGCCGTCTGCTACGTGGCAGACCGAACAGTGGACGTGCAGATAGGCGCGGGCGCGTTGATTGATGTCGGCTGTGGAGTCATACGGGTTGGGTAAGGCGTCGTATTGCGCGGGGAGCTTGTTTAGCGGTCCCGTAAAGAGATTAATATGGTTGAACGTGTGCAGCTGGTTATCGGAGCCGTTTTCGTAGGTGTGAGAACGATTCATCTGCGGAGTATTGATGCCCAGCACGAATCCTGCGGCGCGTGAATGGCAGACCATGCATTCGTTGCGGCTGGGAACACGCCAGGTCTGTTGCCGTTGGCCACCGAGAGCATGGGGATCCTTGATGTTCAAGGTCAGATTCTGACCATTTGCCTCAACCAATTCGGCGTCGGTTTGTTCGTCGTTCCAGAGATAGCTGTACCCCAGCCAATGGTTCTGTTGTTTGACCAGTAGCCTGGATTCGATGTGCCGTGTCGAATTGAGCTGACCGTTCACCATTGGCAGAGATATGGTCTCCACCAGGACAGACCCGTCCACGAATCCCCAGGTGCTGGCGTTCCCACTGCGTTCAACAAAGCTGATCTTGCCGTCGTTGGGGATACCAATAAAGCGGCGTTTGGTAGCACCATCCGTCCATTGTGGTGCGTTGACGGAGTACTCCAGGATGCCTGCCGCTGGAATTTGTTGGGGTGTTGAAGCAAAGAGACCGGTTTCACTTAATTTGCGCGGAAAAACTTGATTGGCAGTTTGTGGTGGTGTGCGCTCTAATTTGAACAGCTCCCCAGAGGTGTAATCGATCAGCAGGATATCCCCGTTCCGACGGGTACCAAAACTGGCGATCTGCAACGGTGTGTCGGCGAGTGTCTGTTGCCATGTGACGCGTTTACCGTCGTGACGCACTCCCCAGACCTTGCCGTACTGATAATCTCCGTACACGTAGACGTTTTCGAGTTCCGGAAACTTTGACCCTTCATAGACATAGCCACCGGTAATGGACCGGCATTCGACATGGTGATGTTCGACCACCGGGGGCAGGATAGGACCGGGCCCGACTGGTTTGTGTGGATGAAAAGGAGCACTTCCTTCTTGAACGCTCCAGCCGTAGTTGCCCCCTCGCTGCACGATCCAGACCATCTCCCACAGGTCTTGGCCTACGTCGCCGACCCAAAGACGGCCGGAGCGGTCAAAACTCATTCGCCAGGGATTGCGAAATCCGAAGGCCCAGATCTCCGGACGAGCTCCTTCGTAGTCAACAAACGGATTGTCTTTGGGAATGGAGTAGGCGCGTCCTGGGTCGGGATTTTCGACATCGAGTCGCATCACTACTGACAGCAAGTCGTTGACGCCCTGACCGGTTGCTTTGGGGTCCGAGCCTGACGTACTGTCCCCAGTCGAAACGTACAGGTATCCATCAGGACCGATGATCGCTTCGCCGCCGTTGTGGCCCCCGGCTAGCCACTCGACGATGACCTCTTCCGAATCCAGTGAGCATTGGCGTGGATCCTGGAGTTTGGCAGTGAAGCGGGAGACACGACTCTGTTGTTCACCACTCTTTTTGGGATCTCTCGGACTGAAGACAAAGATTTGCCCATTATTTTTGTAGTCTGGGTGGAACGAGAACGAGTAGAGTTCCCGTTTCGTGTCAAGAAATAATTGGCGGCTGTCATTATTTGCCGCTGCTGGATCGAAGGCATAAATTTTTCCCGACAACTCTGCGACTACAAGACGGTCGCTGCCTGGTTCTTCGGCGACAAAAACGGGTTGTTGGAATTTCAATTCTGGGAATGCTGGTACGGCTTGAAACGGCGCTGGTGGTTCAGGAGTTCCGGCGACTGCTGATGTTGTCCAGGGGACGCGTGCCAGCAGTCCTGGCGGATGGGGAGGTTGTTCTTGTGCCACCAGCGTAGAGCAAATGAAACCCAAGCTGACGGTGAGTTTTAGTGAACACCACAGCGCCCTCTGGAAAACATGAGAAGGTGCAAGAGGCATTGTGCGAAATTGTAAGTGTGTGTGCATTGGGCAAGCCGCGATGTGTCGAGACGAGGTGGTTAATCCGAGGCACGGGCCTTCCAGACCTGCTATTGTGACAAGCGTTGACCCGCGCGGCAACAAATCCGCGGGTGTCTGTCGGCTAGAATCGCTGGTCAGCAACCAGCGGGCGCGGCGCAGAATTTGGCCTGTCTTCCTGTGCGCGCCGAGGCGGCACGGCCAAATGTACAGAGACCCACTCGGTCTCTGCTGGTCTGCACGCCGAATTTGGAGGAGCCAGCCGGCTACTTTTCAACCCACTCCACGGGTTGGGGTTGCATTTCAGGAGTGGGTTCAGAGCCGCAGTCGGCCCGGCCACTACCCTCTAGTCGGCTAATTGCTTTGACGGTCATATCCTGGTCGCAGAGAACCTGGCAGCTCAAACGGACGTCGGTCAGGCCACGCCCTTCAAGGGTCGCTTTTTCAGCTGCGCTGATTTTGGTGGGTTCGCCAGAAATAATTTCCACACGACAGGTCGTGCACCGAGCATTGCCGCCGCACGCATGGAGTTGATCAACGTTGGCTTCTTCCTTGAGCGCTAGTACCAGGCGTTTGCCGGCGGGAACTTCAAATTCACCTATTCCATCCACAGTTAATTTTGGCATTTGCGTTCCTCTTCACGTCCGTTTGAACGGACAAGCTGGGACTCGATCCTGGCACTTCTCGACGAGGGTCGAGTTACTCTACGAGAGTCGGTTGGGACTGGCAAGGCATTTCAGCCGGAAAATGCGTGCTTTCTGCTTGCGGGCAGAAGTAGTCCTTGTGACGGGTGCAGGTGAGTTCATTTCCTTGCGACTCGCCAGCCATAACGAGTCCACCGTCATCCTGGGGCCAGGGCAAGGCGTGTTGTGCAACTGGTGAGAGAGCCGGGCTCTTCCCCACAACCATAGTTGCCGAGCGTAGAGAAAAAAGAAAAGGCGCCGCCCGGATTCGAACCGGGGATAAAGGATTTGCAATCCTCTGCCTTAGCCACTTGGCCACGGCGCCAGTTTGTGCCGCAGGCCGAACGCTCGCAGCGCGGCGCTGCAACCTAAAACATCGGTCCAGAGTGGTCAAGAGGCCAGGTTTTTGCCGAAATGGCTGGTTGGGGTGTGAAAAGGTCCCCGAGACGTTCAAGTCTCCCCAAACGTCATGTTCCGTACTTACTGCCGTAATATCCAGAAGACGCTCGACATGTTCGATCATTATTTGCGGTTTGGGAAATCTCTCGCGGTGTCGTTGGAATGTAGATCTGACGGAAATGTAGCGAGCCTACTCGCGGTGGAGACGGGTGCCCCGGCCGGAATTGTTCAAACGAAAAGGACTCTTCGGATGGTATGGAAGGATCTAGCGGGACGATTTAATCAGGCACGTATCGATCAACTGACTCGTCAGGTTGTTGCACAAGCCCAGCCTCCAGTGCAGCGCCTGTGCGGCGGTCGCATCGAACGTATGACCTTGCACGAAGCTCGTGGTTACGTACGGGCTCGAGCTGCGCGGCCAGTGCGCGAAGTGGCCGGTGCGCTGTTTGATGGCGAAATCGCAAAAAGTGTGCAACGCCAAATCTCACTACGCGCGCTAGATTCCGTCGTGCAAGCCGTGACGACTAAACGCGTGGATGCGCCAGTGAAGGTTATCATGCCTCGCTATGCTGCCTGACGTTGGGTAGCGAGACTGTCCGGTGGAATTTCGACGGGAAATGCCCGGGCCGGGTCGGTGTTCTGCCCTGCCCTGCAGGCGGT
>CAZITS010000302.1:0-6670 GCA_964542185.1 uncultured Pirellulaceae bacterium | reverse complement strand
TGACAGCCGGGCCGCAGACGCCTGGTGTCACCGAACGCGAGTAAACGACCTTGTCCCCCGCGCGGGATTACGGGTGGGGTTGGCATCGTGCGTGCCCACTGATTGCGGTAGGATCGGGGAATTGTGGTGTGTTGCCGCGGCTTGTCTATAATTTTCGTGTTATTCCGCCGAAACGCATTCGTGTTGTTTGCGCACCGTGTTGCGCACCGTATTTGCTTTTCTGGAAAGGTCTGATTCCTTGGTTGGTGTCGATCGAGTAAGAGACGTTCCAAAGTCGCTGCGCACGGGCTTCACTCTGGTTGAGCTGTTGGTGGTTATTTCCATCATTGGGCTGCTGATCGCGCTGCTCTTGCCGGCCGTGCAGGCTGCACGCGAATCGGCGCGGCGCATGAACTGTTCGAGTAATCTCCGGCAACTGGGACTCGCGTCGGCGCAATTTCACGATACGTTTCGTCGCTATCCGCCGGGATATCTGGGCGTACAACCGCACAGCTATGTGCCGTGTCAGGCGAACACGCCCTCTCAGTACGTCGGCACTCTGCCGTTTTTGCTTCCCTATCTGGAGGCAGGCGCTATCTACGACCGCATCGGTGGCGACTTTGCCGATTTTCTCAAAGTGACTACCGCTACGATGGGGACCTGGTGGGCCCTGCAGAGTTCGGAGAATCCGGGCTACTTGTGGAATCCCCAGCCGAACGCAGCGAAGCCAGGTTATGACACCTGGGTGATTGCGCACTCCAATCTCGGGATGTTCAACTGGCCTTCTGCGGCGCCCCCGGTGCGGCATCGTACGAGTTTCTGGAACTTCTATCCCTTGGAGGATGGGCGTTGCTGCGGGATTTCCATTTGCACCCATCGGACAGGGGTGTCGGATGCACCGCAAAACTTGAGCGATTTGGGCTCTACAGATTACGTGGGGGCTGCCGGTGGAATGGGAAACAGTCCGCTCGTTTTGCAGAGCGCGCAGGGGGCTGCCGTCCGAAATCCGTGGAAACGTTACGAAGGAGTGTTTGGGAACCGTTCCAAGACGCGGCATGCGGACATCAGGGATGGTACGAGCAATACGTTACTTTTTGGAGAGGCAACGAAACGCTACTTTCCTTGGGATCCGGCAGGAGAAGGGCTTGCTGCGACTTTGTGGAGCCGTAATTACCGCGTGAGTTTCAGCTGGATGGCCCAAGGCCCGCTGCCGTCTGCCTGGGGCATCGCTGAAAAATATCCCGCTTACCCCTTTGAGGGACAGATGATGGAGCCGGGGGCCTGGTATCAGTTTTCCAGTCATCATCGTGGTGTGACACAATTCTGCTTTGCTGACAATTCCACACGAGCTGTCAGTAATGACATTGACCGTGGTGTCTTGATCTTGCTGTCGGGGATTAAGGACAGAGGCATCGTCGATGTGGAGAGTGTTGCACCTTCGCAGTAGGTATCGGCGTCTGAATGCATTCACGGGACCTCGCCCTTTCTCAGATTGTGGTATGTCGTCAGCCAGTTCAGAATCTCTTTCACGTCGCAATGCAATCAAGCTTGGCGCTGGCCTGTTTGGTAACGTCATTGCCCAGGGGTACCCGTCAGTTCCCTGCCGGGCGGCGCCAATAGCCTGGGACGAATACGCTCGGCTGGATGGGTTGCAGATGGCGGAGCTGGTGCGCACCGGAGAGGTTACTGCGAGCGAGCTGCTGGATTGCGCCCTGCACCGCGCGGAGGCGGTTAATCCGAAGATCAACGCAATTGTCGAGACGTTTGACGAACGGGCACGTGATGCGATTGCGAAAGGATTACCAGACGGACCGTGGACCGGTGTTCCACTGGCGGTCAAGGACGTTAGCTTTTCCATGCAGGGAGAACTGTCTGCCTGCGGCTCCCGTTTGTTTGCCAGTCATCGTCGACGTCGCGATAGTACCGTAATTCAGCGGTACCGACAGGCCGGGCTTGTACCGTTTGCCAGAACGACGACACCTGAGTTGGGGTTGTTGCCGACCACTGAGTCAGCGGCGTCGGGGATCACCCGCAACCCGTGGGATCTGTCGCGGACGGTTGGTGGATCGTCGGGCGGGTCGGCGGCGAGCGTGGCCGCTGGCGTGACACCGATTGCGACGGGGACCGATGGTGGCGGGTCGATTCGTATTCCCTCCTCCTGCTGCGGACTGTTTGGTCTCAAGCCAACCCGTGCTCGTGTTCCGCTTGGTCCTGATGTGTTTGAGGGTTGGGGAGGACTGTCCGTAGCGCATTGTCTGACTCGCTCGGTTCGTGATAGTGCGGCGCTTCTCGATGTGGCTTGTGGAGCTGCGCCAGGTGACGCCTACAGCTGTCCGCCACCCACGAGGCCCTTCCTGGAAGAGGTCTCAACCCTGCCGGGCAAACTAGAGATTGCGGTCGTGTCGACGATGCCTCCCACGACGCACGTTGACGACGAGTGTCAAGTCGCGCTGGAGCGAGCGGTTCGTCTGTGCGATGAACTGGGCCACCAGTCACGAGACATGACGGATGTATTTGGGAAGTTATTCCCGTTTGATCGTCTTCGCGAGGCGATGGGCATTATGGTGCTCGTCGAGACACGCGTGAGGATTCTCCGTCGTTTGAAACAACTAGGACGCGACTTGCACGCGGAAGATCTGGAACCGGTGACGCGCTATTATTTTGATATTGCCGCGGAGTACACTGCGACGCAGTTGGCCGAAGCACGGACTGTGTTTCATCGAGCTTCACGCCTGATGGCGGATTTTCAGCGAGAGTATGATGTTGTCATGACTCCGACATTGGCACTTCCGCCGATTCCCCACGGTCAGATTTCTTTGCAAGGACTGGCACGCGACGTATTGCAGGGGATCCTGGACTTTATGCCCTGCACCCAATTGGCCAATTGGACCGGGCAGCCGGCGATGTCCGTGCCGCTCCACTGGACGCGAGATCGTCTGCCGGTCGGTGTTCAGTTTATGGGGCGGTTTGGCGACGAAGCGACGTTGTTTCGACTGGCTGCTCAATTCGAGCGGACTCGACCATGGCGGGAAAACAGGCCCTTGTTGTAGTGACGTTCTACCGCCGTCGCTCTGACGGCATCCTGACCGATGGAGGCTGGTTTGTCCATTGAAGCACGCCCGCAGCTGAAACGCGTAATCGGAAGGCTGGGATTTTTTTCGCTGGCCTTTGGTTCAATGATCGGTGTTGGTTGGATTACGTCGCTGGGGAGCTGGTTTGAGAAAGCGGGACCGCTCGGGGCAATCGCTGCGTTTCTGATTGGTGGCCTCGTGGTACTGGTAATCGGCTTGTGCTACGCGGAAGTCACGCCGATGCTGCCCGTGGCAGGAGGCGAGGTTGCTTACGCGTATAAGGCGTCCGGAACAAGCATGGCTTTTGGGGTCGGCTGGTGCCTGGCACTTGGCTACCTTTCGGTATCTGCCTTCGAAGCTGGTTCGATCGGCATGGTGTTGTCCTATATCGAACCGAGTTTGCAGGTTGGTCCTCTGTACGAGGTGAATGGTGTCACGGTGTACGCCTCACACCTGGCTATCGCCGCGGTGTTCACGCTTTTTATTACGTTGATTAACTTTGTTGGAGTCAACGTTGCCACACGCGTCCAGATTGGCTTGACAATCCTGCTCGTGATCTGCGCGTCTGCATTTGTAATCGCGGGGTTTGGACAGGGGAGCATAGAGAATCTCCATCCAGGCTTTACTGGGGAGACAGCGATTTCAGGATTTCAGGGGATCCTCGCCGTATTAGTTACCGTGCCTTTCTGGTTTGTCGGTTTTGATACGATTCCGCAGGCAGCCGAAGAGCGGCAAGGCCATCTTCCCGCGCGGCGTCTCAGTCAATGCATTGTGATGTCCATTCTCGGTTCTATCCTGTTTTACGTGGCGGTGATCATCACGGTCGGGGTGGTGACACCCTGGCAGACGATTGTAGGGGCCGAACTGCCGACAGCGCGCGCATTTGAGACCGCGTTTGAATCGCGGTTTTGGGCTAATTTGGTGTTGCTGGTGGGGCTGATCGGATTGCTGACGAGCTGGAACGGTTTTTTTCTGGCAGGAACACGTGTGCTGTTTGCGCTCGGCCGGGCACACATCATCCACCCCGCATTTGGTCGCACTCACGCGAAGTTTGGAACACCAACCACCGCAGTCGTGTTCAGCGGTGTGGTGACACTGCTGTCAGCTGGTTTGGGCAAAGGTGCCCTGCTGGCATTCGTTGACGCAGGTTCCTTGGGTATCGTGCTGGCTTTTGTAGGAGTGGTGGTGTCACTGGTCAAACTCCGCCGATCCTTTCCAGATCTACCACGCCCCTATCGAGTGCCCGGAGGGTGGAGCGTGCCTGTTGCGGCGCTGATCGGGTCACTGTTGCTGCTGTTGGTGATGGTTGTTCCTGGTAGCCCAGGCGCACTGACGGTGCTCGAATGGATCATTGTTGTCGGTTTTCTTGTGCTGGGCGCGGTGTTCTGGTTTGCAGCCCGTGCAACACGCGCCAAGCTCAGCGAAACGGAACGCGGCAGGTTGATTCTGGAAGACTATGCCTGAGTGTGCGGCAGAACCTGGTGGTTGTGCAGCATCGCTAACCAACACGCCTGCTTGTGACGGAGAAGCACCGCGGCTGTAATGCGCGCGTAATGGTCGTCCCTGATAAGGTCGAAAACCTGGTGCCAACGGGTATTTCCCACCAGTGCGTGGTTTGAGAAACTAGACAGGCAAGTTTTCACTAGAAAGGATCCGCGCTATGGTCAGTGGAGTTCAACTCAAGCAGCACGTCCTGGGTACGATTGACGCGAGACGTGACGATATTATTGGAGTTGGCGAATCTATCATGGATGCGCCTGAACTCGGATTCAAGGAAACGAAAACTGCCGGGCGCGTCGCCCAATTCTTTGAAACCTGTGGTTTGCCGTTCGATGAGGGGCTGGCGTTGACCGGAGTCAAGGCGGTGCTGCGCGGTGGCAAGCCTGGTCCGACTGTGGCGTTGATGGGTGAGCTGGATGCTTTACTCGTCCCCGACCACCCACGGGCTAACGTGGAAACAGGTGCGGCCCATGCCTGTGGTCATAATGCTCAGATCGCGGGCTTGCTCGGAGCTGCCGCAGGTCTTTCTGCCGATGGCGTGGCCGAGCAGCTGTCAGGTAACGTGGTTTTCTTCGCCGTACCCGCGGAAGAGTATGTGGAGATCAACTATCGACTGGGGTTGGTCAAGCAGGGGAAGACCTCGTTCTTGACTGGCAAACAGGAGTTAATTGAGTTAGGGCTGTTCGACGATGTCGATATGGCAGTGATGATTCATTCCAGCAGCCCAGAGACCCAGGACGGCATGATGGGAGTGCCCGTTTCATCCAATGGATTCCTTGCCAAGAGCGTACGTTTTCTCGGGAAGGCCGCGCATTCTGGCGCAGCGCCGCATCGCGGGATCAACGCCCTCAGCGCCGCGACGCTGGCTCTTAGTGCGATTGACGCGCAACGCACGACATTCCGAGATGAGGATTGTGTGCGGGTACACCCGATCATTACCAAGGGCGGTGATCTGGTGAACATTGTGCCGGCCGAGGTGTGCCTGGAAACGTATGTGCGCGGCAAGACACGCGAGGCGATATTGGATGCTGCGGGAAAAGTGGATCGCGCGTTGCGCGGGGCCGCAGTTGCTATGGGATGTCGTGTCGAGATCGAAACGGTACCTGGTAATTTGCCACTGCGCAACGACCCTGAACTCTGCAAAGTGTTTCGTGACAATGCGGAGCAGATTCTGTCTGCGGATGGTTACCGTGATTACCCCCACGGTGGCGGTTCTACGGATGCCGGCGACCTTAGCCAGATTATGCCGGTGTTGCATCCAATGATGACAGGGGGAAGTGGTTTTCATCACCAGATCGACTGGTGTATTGCCGACCATGAAGCCGGGTACCTGGCCCCCGCCAAGACACTCGCGGCAATGGCCGTCGATCTGCTTTCAGGAGGTGGTGAAGAAGCAGCGCGAGTGCTTTCCCAGCATCACCCCGCGATGGCGAAAGAAGAGTACCTGGACTACCAGCGTTCGATTTTCCAGACCGAACTGTATGACGGTGCCACGGGATGATGCGGGTCGAGTTCACACACGACCTGTAGTCAGCCAATGTCTGCTTACAGGTCTGGCGGTGCGAATGCCAGCGAAGTCTGAATCGGGAAGTCACATACGCAACCACTACTGGCTTCCGGAATGAGCAGGAGGCCACTGGCTGGGATCATATTGATCCAGCAGCCGGGCCGACTGACTCGGGTTACCTTTTGAATCCGGCCGGTGCTCAAATTGCAGAGAGCGGGGTTTCCCGCCCGGAAAAAACAAGTCGATGCGGAGGCCGACATGGCGCCGCAACCATGTCCACCCCGCCGCAGATTCCAGTTTTTCAACTGTCGGCCGCTGGTCAGGTCGTAGGCATACGGCTCGACGTAGACAGTCTGACCTACGATGACGGGATGATGATCCTGTTCTCCATGGCTCCCTCCTGTGGATTGTTGTTGATTCTGGGTGGTGTGCCACTGCGATGTTCCGTCGTGCGCGCTATAGCAATGGACGTCGTACCACACACGTCCCTGTTTTCCACTGCCTTGGTTGCGGGTGCCCACAGCGATCAGCCGGTCTGCTGCATAGGACAGATACAGGTGATGTTCGATAGAACTCAGGTCGATGTTCTTTTTCCAGGCGACGTGGCCTGTCG
>CAZITS010000301.1:0-6674 GCA_964542185.1 uncultured Pirellulaceae bacterium | reverse complement strand
GGTCGGCAGAGCGCGGATCTCCCAACAATTGCTTGATCACCTCCGCGCGGCGTTCCAGACCGGGGATCGCAAAAAAACTACCGACTTCTGCGACTGTCGGCGGTACACCAACAGTGTCCAGATAGACGCGTCGTAGAAACGCCTGATCACTGAGCAGTGGGGCGCCGGTGACGTTCGCCTGTGCGCGATCGATCTTGGCTCGAATGAATTCGTCAATAGTTTGCGCTGGCGCAGGATCTGTCGGCACTGCCGCCCGTGCCAGTTTATGGCGTCGCCGCCAAAACGCGTCTTGTGAAGCCGCGGCCCGCCGTCGTGTTCGATCATCGTATGTACTTAAGGACGCCTCGATCTTGTCGAGGACCGGGGCGACTTTCAGATCCGTCAAAGGAAGCTCTGACTGCGTACTCGGCCGCAATTGCAGCGGGCGCAACACGTTGCAGGACTGGCCGTCGGCGGTCTCGATCGCCACACAAACTTCCCCTGTAGCCGTCCAATGGTTCTTGCCACCGACCACCAATTCCAGGACGACCCGGCAGGTTTTGGGCTGCGCAGCCTCGACCGTCATGCTGCCCATCACTTCTTGCTGGTGATAGCCATGCACGCGCAAACCCGGCAGTGTTGGCGTTGCCAACGGAGTCACCATTTCCTCACCATTGGGCGGTGCGCCCACGATCGGTTTTGTCCGCACGACGACGGCACCATCGACCCATAAACGAGCCAGCCCCCGCGCACGCAATAACATACGGTGTGTACCAGGCGTCAACTGAACATCGGCAACCATCCGCACCAGAACTGGTGCTTTCCAGCCTGTGCGGATTCCCCAGCTGTCGTACCGTAAAGGCAGACGCGGCAGCAAGAATTCCTGCCCTACCCAGCGAGCTGTTTCGGGCGGCCATTTCTCACCCGTATTCAACCACCGATCTTGCGCCGGCAGGCCTTCCGCAAAGGTCACCACCACGCGCCCTGCTGGCACATCGGGCACCTGGGGCATCACCTCCGGTAAAGGACCGACCACTTGCGGTCCACCGCGGCGCCGAAACCGACTGGCGATCACTTTGTCGGTAAGCAAAGTTCGATGAATCGCAATCGCATCAAGCCAGCCCCAAAAGCTGCTGGGAGGGTTCCCTCCCAGGGAGGAACCAATCCAAATCGCGTCGTTATCCACCACTGGTAACTTCCTGGTGGCCCCACCCAAATCCCAGGCTCCTGGAGTCAACTGGCCATCGATCCATCCCCGCATCGTCTCCGGCTGTCCAAAGCGATAGGCAATGGCAACATGGTGCCAACCGGTTTTGATCTGAAACCCCAGTTGCGATGTCCAACGGTGCCAGTGCTCGCGACTACGACTACGTTCTGAAGCAAACAAGAAACTCAGCCGGGCTACTCCGCGCACCAACTCAAGACGAAGCGCCCAATTTTGATTGTCACGGGCAAAACCAGGCGCATTTGTGCGCCCTTTGCCAACGACGTAGCGTAGTCCGGTACCACTTCCTTCGAGATGCACCCAGGCTTCAATACTAATGGCATCGCCATTGGTAAAATCAAACCGGCTGCTGGCACCTTCATCCGGAATGGAATAATACGAACCTTGGCCATCGAATCGAACGCTCGTATTGTTGGCAGTCATATCAGGAAATTCAGGCGGACGAGGCCCCGGTTGCCCTCGCTGTACGTTCCCCTGCCGGATGATGCGCTCACCTGGTTCGCCATCAAAATCCCATCGCGCAACCGGGTCGGCCTGGATCGGCTGGGCAGCCATCAGAAAGATACTTCCCAGAAAACAGATCCACAGCCAGCCCGCCAGGTTCAAGATTCGGTTCCGGATCACAAACATGACGGCTTTCCTGGTTTTCTTGGCGGATGCCAGCGGCTATCGCACCCGCCGGCATCTGGGTCGTGGAATGACGGCTCCACATCGCAGCCCGGGGCGATCACCTACGGTAAGCATAGTACGCTACACGGTAAGCCACGAGAAGGTCCGACTGTCTCTGATAAGCCGTAGCAGGCGTTGCACCGCCAGGACATTCCCAGGCTAGTATCTGAGCATTCTCAAATTCTTCCGTGACAGTTCTGGCACGCTTCCAGCGCCAACAATTCCCGCTGTAGCGCGTCGCAAATACGTACCTAATCTGATACACCTATAACGCAGCTCGGCTACTCACACTGACAGGATCACCACTGGCCGGGCTGGCATCACACGGAGGGATACAACCATGCACTACCGGCTATCCTCGCCCCAGACTTTGACGCGACGTTCCTGGTTAGGCATCACAACCGCCAGTACGACTATGGGCTTGCTGGCCGTCCCGCCAACGTACGCTACGCCACAGCAGGTGTCCGAAAAGCAACTCATTGTCCACGGTACAACACCGATGAACGCCGAGCCGGCATTGGATCACCTGGTACAGGCCTGGGAAACGCCGGTCAAACACTTTTACGTCCGCAGCCATGCTCCGGTACCCAAAGTCGATCTGAATACGTTTCGCCTGAAGGTGGAAGGTCTGGTCGAAAACAAGCTAAGCCTGTCGATTCCAGACATGCTCCGCCGGTTTCCCCAGACGGAAGTCACCGCCACGATGACCTGTGCCGGAAATCGTCGCAGCGAACACAGTCGTGTCAAAAAAGTCGGTGGTGTCCAATGGGGAGCAGGTCCGATTGGAAATGCCCGCTGGGGAGGTGTGCGTCTGGCAGATGTACTGCAGCTGGCCGGTCTGAAGAACGAGGCGAAACATATCTGGTTCGAAAGTATCGATGAAGTCAAGAAAAGCGGACGCACCTTCCCGTTCGGGGCTTCGATACCCATCGAAAAGGGCCTCGAAAAAACAGCACTGGGAAACGGTACTCTGCTGGCAACCACCATGAATGGCGCACCACTGCCTCCCGACCACGGATATCCAGTACGGACCGTGGTACCGGGGTACGTCGGAGCTCGCAGTGTTAAATGGATCGGCCGCATAGTGGTCAGCGACCGACCCTCGGAAAACCACTACGTCGCCAACGCCTACAAGCTAATCTCAAACGGTGATGCCGCGGAGTGGGCCGCCGCGAAACCGATCTATAGCTTTCCGATCAACTCGGCCATCTGCAATCCTGCAGCGAACGCCAGGATTGCCACAGGAAAAATCACCGTTCATGGCTACGCCCTGCCGCCAGGTCATTCAGAACACACCATTGAACGCGTTGAGATTTCCGCAGATGGAGGTAAACAGTGGCACCGCGCGAAGTTACTGGCACCGCCACGAGAATATTGCTGGTGTTTGTGGAAAGCAACCATACCTATCGCGCCTGGCACGAAACAGTTAACCCTGCGCGCTATCGACTCGGCCGGGACGCTCCAGCCGGAAACCGTACCCTGGAACCTCAAAGGCTATCTCTACAACGCGTGGTACCGGCTGCCGGTCCGGGTGAAATCCTGACCCGTCCCGACGCTGGTACACCCGACGCTATCGGCACCGGGCATAGACCTATGACTATCCGCATCACTGATGGGACACATGGGTAGTTGCGCAACAAGGCTACAGTTAGCTGGGCTGGAGGCGACGTCGTAGCGGAACACCCAAGGCAGCTCCTCTGTGGGAACAACTTCATGACACAACGACTTCCATTTGTCCTGACGCTTGCAAGCCTCCTGTGGGCTACGTCACTAAACGGCGCCGAACGCACAAAGGCGAGTTGGCCACCCAGATTGCTGTTGAACAGCGATTGTGGCACCCCTGTTTTCTATAAGTTCGACGCACCGATGGGTGAAGACCAGTTGTGCCACGTCTTGAATGACCTGCCGGGCACACAAATCGACGCTTTTCTGCCGTGTCCCCAATTCAGTGACGACCAGATGTGGTTTCCCACACAGGTGGCTGAAATCTATGACGGACGGCATGTCCCAGACGGTCAATTTGAAGATCCCTACTTCAAACGAGTCGCCAACAACGTCCTGTCATTGAACCAGCGCGGAATTGACCCGCTGAAAGTCTGGCAACGTCGCGCTCACGAGCAGGGCTTATTGTTCCTGCCTTCACTGCGCATGAATGACATCCATAAGGACTACGTGGACCGCTGGCCCTCGTTGCGCAGCCACTGGGAACAAGCACGCAGGCAGCTGCTGATTGGCAAGGCAATCCCGCCCTGGTACAGCAGCCCCTACAAGTACACCTGGGCCATGGATTACGCACACACAGAGGTCCGTCAACGCAAGCTGGCCATCATTACGGAAATCTGCAGTCGCTATAAGGTGGATGGTTTCGAAATGGATTTCTTGCGCCATCCCTACTACTTCAAGCACGGCACTGAAGACCAGGGGAAACCGGTCATGAATCAGTTCATCGCCGCTGTGCGTCAAAAACTAGATGCCCTCGGCAAAACCAAGGGCCAGCGCCTGAGGCTGCTGGTTCGGGTACCTCCCCACCTGGACGAGTGCCAACAGATTGGTCTGGATGTGCCCACATGGATTCGTAATGACTGGGTCGACATGGTGATTCCAATGGCACCAGGCTATCTCGACATGAATGCAAACCTTGCGGAGTTTGTCCAGCTGGCAACCGGAACAGACTGCGTGGTGGCGGGCGGACTCGAGTACTACGTCCGCAGCTACAGACAACCCAAACAACAGGGCATCACCAATGCGTCGCTGGAAATGCTCCGCGCGGGCGCTGCCACCATCTGGGCTCAGGGGGCCACTAGTGTCTACCTTTTCAATTACGATTGCCATGGTCCTTTTCCATTTCGTGGCAAGAAACGCCTGGCACTGCAGGAAATCGGCGACCCGGCTGCGCTGGTCAAGAAAAACAAGCGTTACCTGATCACTGTGGACATGGATAACCAGACAAACGCAGAAGGTGGTAACAAACAACTTCCTGCGCTGCTGACTGCCGAGAACAATCATTGCGACTTGCAGTTCTTGATTGCAGACGATCTCGCCAAGGCCACCGCAGACCGAACACTGGAATCAACCGAGTTGACGATCTCTGCCAGCGACGTCTCCCACTTGCAGATCCAGCTCAATGATCGTGCACTCCTCGTCACAAAACAAAGTGGGGGGCAAGTGCGTTTTGCGATGCCGCCCGTGGTCCAGGGGAATAACCGACTCGACATCCGACTGCATCCCGCATCACCGCAAACTAAGTGTCGAGTCACGGAAGTGGATGTCACCATAAGATATCGCTAGACCACGCCACGCAGCGAATCACCCTGGCATTGATTCGATCCCACCAGGCGGCCGAGGCACGCGCAGCAAGCATGTGCAAAGAGCCCCCAGCATGCTCAATAATGTGGCACTGATAAATGCGATCCGGTAACTGCCCGTGAGGTCATACGTCCAACCGGCCAGTCCCGGTGAAATGGCCTGCAAGATTCCTGCAATCAGGTAATTGACCCCGAGCACCTGGGCAAAAACACCGGCCCCAAAAACCTTGCCAGCACCACCGCCAAGGAGATATAGCCGGCCCCGAACCCCACGGCGAGCAGAGTCGTCGAGAGGTATGCCAGAAAAGGAGTCTCTGCAAACAAGAATGCCAACACCCCAGCGCCTTCGACTAGCAGCGCATAGCCGAGCACCTTCTCGGGGACCAGAAAATCGCCCAGTCCGCCAGTCAGCCGACCGACGACGGAGAGCAGGACCATCGTCCCTAGAATGCCAGCCGTGACATCCGTGGAAAGTCCCAGGCCTTCCAAATGCATACGACCGTGCATCGTACACACGGTCCAGGGTACAAAACACGCCGTCGCGCTCAGACAGAGCACGGCAAATTGGGGTGTCCGCAACACCGCCCGCAAAGTCCAGGCCTCTAAATCGGGCCGCTCAACCTGTAGCGGTACTGCAGCAGCGTCACTAGCTGGATCGATTCCGTCAGGGTGCTGTCCTAAATCACTGGGTCGATTGCGAACCAGCAACCAGCCGAGCGCTGCTAACGCCAACGTCAATAACGCGAGAACAAACCAGCCTGTGCGCCAGGAATAGTGCTGCACCATGACGTTGTCAAACTGGTAGACCAGCTTTCCAACGACTCCGCCGGCGGTCAAGACAAACGCAACCGCGCGAGCCCGATATCTGGTGAACCAATTGGTCGCTAAAGTCTGGCAGGTAATAAAGGTTCCCAACCCCATGCCACCCCCGACCATCAACCCATAGTAGAGATAACATTCCAGCAGGGTGTCAGCCCCACTCAAGCCCCAGAATCCCGCCGCCATGATCAGGTTACCGACCACCAGGACCGACCGCGCCCCCCAACGTGCAATCGCCCGTCCCGCCAAGGGTGCCGTGACGGCAAACATGAAAGTCAGCGAACCATAAACAGAACCCACCTGGGCGCGGGTCAGCCCCAGGTCCTCGACGATATCGGGGGCAAAGAAAGGCCAGCTGTAATATCCGGGCGATGCCTGAAACCCGTACAGCACCCAAACGATCGCAAGCAAGAACCAACCATAGAAGATACGCATAACACGACTCCTGGCGGCAACATATTTTCCGCTCGGTGGGCAACGGAAAGGCGGGATGGCCAAATTGTACCCACCCGCAATCGCGCGGAGCAAACACGCCTGGCTGTCTCAGGACCACGTCCGTGGCCCCGCGCACAGCGTTCCGGTAACACAGCGTTCCGGTAACACAGCGTTCCGGTAACACAGCGTTCCGGTAACACAACGCTTCGGTAACACAGCGCTTCGGTAACACAGCGCTTCGA
>CAZITS010000300.1:0-6677 GCA_964542185.1 uncultured Pirellulaceae bacterium | reverse complement strand
GCTTGTCTGCGATCCATCGCGCCAGCTCAAGTCGACCACTCGCTTTGGTTTGGATGGCCGGGTGGTTCTCTCCGGCAATGATCTGCAGGAAGCGTCGCGGGGCCTCTGCTCCCAACGTTTGATAGTTTCCGCGCAGATGGATCCGCAGATTGGCCGCTTGGGGTTGATCCCGGACGGCCATCACACGAATCACCTCTCCGCCTGGACCGGCAACTTCGGGTTCGATCCACATCGAGTCCGCTGCCATGTCATGCATGACGTGGGTACTCATAAAAATACCGGCCAGCGAATAATAATCCTCGGTGGGGATGGGATCGAACTTGTGGTCATGACAACGTGCGCAACCAACAGTTAATCCCAGCAAAGCGATGGTCGTGGTGGACAGCTGCTCATCCGCGATATCCAGCAGCATTTGCCGTTTATCTCGCATCACCACCGGCTTCGGGCCAACTTGCAGAAAACCAGTTGCCACCAATCGCTGCAGGTCGATCGCAGCATCTCCTGTCGACGGCAACAAATCACCCGCTAACTGTTCGATCACAAAGGCGTTGTAGGGGTGATCGCGATTGATCGCATCAATCACGTAGTCGCGATAACGCCAGGCATGCAAGTAACCGTTGTTTCCATCGTGTGCCGCGGATTCCGCAAAGCGCACTACGTCCAACCAATGGCGTCCCCATTTTTCTCCGTACGCGGGTGACGCCAATTTCCGGTCGATCAGCCGCGGCCACGCATCGGGAGTACCGTCTGCCGCGAACGTGGCAATCTCAGCCGCAGCAGGAGGCAAGCCCGTCAGATCCAACGCGACCCGTCGCAGCCGCGTCCGCGCGTCGGCTGGAGGTGCCGGCGTCAGGTCGACCTCCTGCAGACCTGCCCGAATAAAGGTGTCGATCGGGCTCCTGATCCCAGGATCTTTCAGGTGGGGTGGTCGAACCTGGACGATTGGCTGAAACGCCCAGTACGCCTTCTGCGCAGCGGTAAACAATGGTCCGTCACTCTCTGGTGAACGGGGTTGAGTGTTGTCATACCCTGGCCACACCGCACCTTGGAGTACCCACTGGGTGAGAATCTTGATCTCCTGTTTCGAGAGGCGATCGTCGGGCGGCATGGTCAGATTCTCGTCATCACCGCGGATCAAGCGAATCAAGCGACTCGCTTCCGGTTTGTTTGGTTTGACTACTGGCCCCTGATCACCGTTGCGGAACAGTCCGTCTGCGCGATCCAGCCGTAAATTGGCCTCCCGTTTCCGGGGCCCATGACACGAAACACATCGCTTCAACAGCAACGGGCGCACGTGTTTTTCAAAAAATGCCACCCGCTCTGACCGTTGATCCTGGGCGGATACGGGGAAGCCCACAGCACTCACCAGGATCGCAACAAGAACTCGCAGAATGCGACCGGTCGATGGCTTGAGTAGGGTTGCGGGAGTCGTCATGATAGCCGTTTATTCTATCAGCCGTGCTAGTTGAAACGAAGCGCTTCTGGTGGGGAACCAGGTCGTGTAATGCGGACGGTATTCACGACCAGTTCTATTCTCGCCAATTCTGTACGTAACCGTACTATTCTCAACGAGAGAAAGTGAATCAGATGACCTTAGATCACCCAACTGACTCCACGAATGCATCTGATTTGGTCTTCACACCGGTCGTGGACTGGCAGCAATTGCCTGACGGAATCCAACTGAGTGAAGTGATCAGTATTGATCTCGACTCCCGCAATCAGGTCTACGTATTCAGTCGCGGATCACATCCGGTGTTTGTCTTTGCGGCTGACGGTTCGCTGTTGAACACCTGGGGTGATGGCCTGTTTCAGCGGCCTCACGGCCTGATCGTGGCGCCCGACGACACGATCTGGTGCGCCGATGATTTTGGACATGCGGTCTACCATTTCACGTCTGACGGTGAGCTGCTCGCGACGCTGGGCACTCCGGGCGAAGCATCCGATACGGGATGTACTAATTTCGATTACCGTACCATCCAGCAGGCGGCCGGACCGTTTAACGCTCCCACCAATATGGCGGTGGCAGCCGATGGCAGTCTCTACGTTTCAGACGGATACTGCAACGCCCGGATCCACCACTACTCGGCCAACCTGGAATTACTGGCATCGTGGGGAGAGCCCGGTGCCGGACCGGGTCAATTCGGTGTCGCCCACGATGTGGGAATCGCCAATGATGGTACCGTCTTCGTCTGCGATCGCGAAAACAGTCGGCTGCAATTATTCGCACCTGATGGCACCTTTCAGGAAGAGTGGACCGACGTAGCGCGTCCCTGCAATATCGCCTTTGACGACGCCGACCGGATCTATGTCTCGGAGCTCGGTTATCAGATCGGCATGTACGTCGGCAATGAAGTTCCCGATCAAGAATCCATTCCTTCACGGGTCACCGTTTTTGATCGCGCAGGAACACCACTGGCACGCTTTGGCTCAGGAGACTACGGCCAACCGGGCCATTTCTTTGCCGCCCACGGCATCGCCGTCTCCGCCGACGGTGATCTCTATGTGGGCGAAGTGCGACCCGGGCACTACGGGGCGCACGCCAACGATGCGGCGCCACGGGCACCGGTGGGAACACCCGTATTGCAAAAGTTTACCCCGGGAAAGTAGCCGGCCTCATCGCCATTGAAGACGACGTTGTTGCGCACCGTCACGACAGCAACAGTCGTCATAGAGGTGGCGCTGATGCCGCGCCGGTCCAGTTCCCGAGCGTCAGCTAATCCACGGCTTTTTTCGTCGCCCTGACAATCTGATAACGGTGCGGTTGAGGCTGATTGGCCTCGTAAATCTTGTCTTCGTAGGCCTTGGACTGGGCCTTGAACTCTGCCGCCTTGGCTTTGAAGTTCGTCACGAATTGGGCAAATTTCTCAGGGTCTTTTTTCTCCAAACCCTGACGATAGTGATCGCGCAGCGTTCGATAGTGATCGCGCAGCGCATGGACTACTTTTTCGTTGCGCTCTTTGTTCAACATGGCGACCGCGAGGCCTTGCTGGTACTGGGGTGTCTTGCGGTTCGCGTGCAACGAAATGTTGCCCGCCAACGTTCCCTGGTACCAGCTACCGACCACCTGGTCGTCGATCTTGAGCTCGTAACGACCCGGGGGTAAACCGACCACCCGCAATCGTTCACCACTCAAGCGACCACCGGCTCCAAACAACTTGTATCCCAACTGGGCTTCTGGCGGCACCACCCAGGGAAGGCTATTCGCGCGGAACGTAAAGGAGGGCAAGTCGTCTTCACTCACTTCACTGACCTCACCATTCCTGGCCCGCACCTGCCATGACTGCCCGCGACGAACAACCGTCAACGCCGATACCAGGCGGTTGGCATGCACATCCTCCAGCAGCGCAGCGGCCATGACGGCCTGACCGGGTGCGTCGGGATGCACGGCGTCCTTGATCAACGTGAAATCCGGATTCTGACGGCGTTGTTGATAGGTGATACGGTTCAATCGGGCAAACATGTTGACGAAACTGAGGCCTTGCTGGCGCGAGTGTTCCTGCAACCACGTCCCGTAAAACGCCAGCACACTGTTGTAGTACTTGTAGCGTTCCTGGACCGCACCATCCTGGGACCGGATTTCCCGCGCCCGCAAGTCGTGCATGGTGGGATGCATCGGGATTGGTTTGGCACCCAGCTTCTGGATCTTCTCGATGAGCTCGACCATCCCCGTCTCATAGGTCTTGAAAACCTCCGGCTGGAACGCCTGGTAGGTACCGTCATTCATCCCCAGCAGAATCGAAACATACTTGGGTTTGGCAGGCGCGATATCGATGTCGAAGCGGCTGAGAGCATCGCCAACTTTATCTCCTCCCACTGATGCGTTGTGAAAAGTAATCCGTCGCTGGGGATAGCGCGTGTAGAAGTAGGTCTCAACATATTGCGTGTAGAGACACTGGTGAGTAATGCTGTCACCACAAAACACCAGTGTGTCGCCATCCTGAAGATCGAGGCGTCGGCCCGCCGTATTTTGCGCAGAAACAGCTGTGGCCAGGAGCAGGAACCAGGTAAATACAGTACACCTCTGGAACCATGGTTTCATAGCTGAAGAACTCCAGTCAGATAAGACAAGTAATGAAGCGACTGCCCGCTCCCAAGGTCCAGCGGACCGAGGAATCGGAAGCACGATTACAGAGTTGATAAACGCAGAGAAAAGAAGCCTGTCGATGTTGCAGAGGTATTTTGCACCCCGACAATCGACACGGTGGCTCTCGGCTAGGGTAATCTGGCACCAGGCTCAACGAAAGTAGTTGACGAGAAAACCCTGGACAGAAAGGCGATTTCCCGACAGGCCCATCCCACAGTAAGATAGCCACATGTCACCTCAAATCCACCGCGACTTGATTCTGAGCGGGATCGTTTGCCTGCTGGGCACACTCGCTGACGCCGCCGAACACCCACTGGCGGCGCCAGGGGTTACCAGCTTGACGAATCCGGCAGTCCGCTACCAGATCGCGCGGCGCGACTACGCCGTGCTGGCACGCGCCGACGTGACCGCCGTCATCGCCAACAACCGGGCCGTCGATGACGCCATACTGCCGGGACACCGTGCCGGTTACAGCGGAGTGGCATCACTGCAACATCGGCGGCAGACAAACAACCTGTTCGTACCGACCTACGCAGGATTGAATTTCGAACATATTCACGATGGCACGCTGGCGGTCAAGAAAGAGCTTTTTGAGCCCCGCCGCGCCCCCATGGAACTGCGGCGAATCGACCCATTTACAGTGGAACTCTACCAGCCCCCCACTCCCAACTGGAGGCTGGAAAGTTGCGGACGCTACCGTCTACTGGCAGACGGAACCATCGAATACACGTTTGAGTGCATTCCCCGGGCCCCTGTTTTCCAGCGCGACTTTATCGGGCTGTTCTGGGCCAGTTACATCCACCGACCGGAAGATCCCGCCATCTTCTTTACAGGTAAACCGGCCGCCGAACCGTCTGCCCGCCCACGGCGCTTGCGCACCGTTTCTCCGCGACACGGCGTCGAGAGTACCCACCCTCCAGGCGGACCGTTGACCGATTTCAATATCGATGCAGCGTTTCCCCTGAAACTTGTGAATCATCGTTCTCGGTACGTCTATACCCAGCCCTGGTATTACGGTGTTCGGCAGCAACTGGCGCTGGTATTGATGTTCCGCACGCGAGACCGTGTCTGGTTTGCCCAATCGCCTACAGGAGGAGGTGCCACCAATCCCGCCTGGGATTTTCAGTGGTTTATTCCAGAGTATCGTGTGGGTCAGGCTTACGGGCTAATCATGCGGGCCGGTTACCTGCCTTTTACCGACCATGCCCAAATCGAGGCGTTCGTCAGGCCGCATCTGGCGGCACTCAACGGACCGCCCGAATCGCGCTAACGCTAATGCTTTTAAAGCGTCACCGCGCCGGCTCAAGCCAGGCCCCAATCATCGATCACAAAAAGAGGGCTGTCGAGCATCCGCTCGACAGCCCTGCTGTGATCCGTACAAAAACTCCCGGGTTCCAGACCTAGTAGGTCAGGATCATATCCAGACCGAACACGGTCGAATCGCGACGACCGGTAGCGATCGGTCCCGTCGAGTCAACACTGTTGTTGATATCCTGGTGGAAGTTGTCAAACCGCAGTTCAGGACGCAGCACCAGGTTAGAGGTGGCCTGGTAATTCAAGCCCACAGTGACCGCGTTGAACTCTTCGTTGTCGCGGCCGGGATCAACCCACTCCGAACGCAAGCCGAGCTTCATACAATCATTCAGTGCGTAAAACACGTAATTGTTGAGGGTGATTTCAGAATCATCACCCTCGTGATCGGCCAACAAGATCGTCTCGAAGACACTTTCAATCCGATCTGTGACTTGCCATTGGACGATCAGATCATGCACGTAAATCTCTTCGCCACCCGCATCTCCCGATGCCAGTGTGTAGCTCATGTTCATCTGGTCAAACAACGCCATCGAGGCGCTACCCATGAACATGGAACCACCACCCGATCCGAAGCCCGTGTCGTAGCCGTCGATCCAGCCCGCGGAAACGCTCACATGATCGCCGATATCGTAATCGGCCAGCACCCCTGTAACGGTACGGGGAATCAAGCGACCACCGCCACCCAAAGCAAGGCCCAGACCGTAACTCCGCGAATAGAAGAAGTTGCCCGTGGCAGCGACTGTTTCATACCCCATCGGGCTGAAGAAATGTCCGCCTTTGACACGCATCCCCGCGTAAGCCACCTCGGCGTAGAGCTGGGGAATCGCATGGCCGTAGGCAGAGCCATTATCCCAGTCCCGGTCCCACTCGCCAGACGCGTTATAACCAGCCTGTGTGTCTGGTCCATCGGTCCCGTAGACGTAATCCAACCCGAATCCCCAGTCAAACCCTTTGCCGCCGTGCGCGGCTCTCTGGACTTTCAGCCACTGCTGTTGCAGCTGGAAACGGTTGGGATAGTCATTAAACGAGCCGGGCGTACCGTCACCATTGGTCCCTTCAGTGTGGTAACCGATCTGGGTATGGCCGTTGATGGTGATACGGCTGGCGTTGTCGTTGGCAAACAACGTCCACGGTTCGCAGGGAGCGTGACAAAACTGGTCCAGAAAATTCCACTGCAAGCCTTTACCACCCGCTTTTTGCGGAACCAGCTTGCGCTGATTCTGAATCGCTTTGCGACCGCGACCCGTTTCCTGGACTGCAGGCCGATCACTGGGTGAGG
>CAZITS010000299.1:0-6716 GCA_964542185.1 uncultured Pirellulaceae bacterium | reverse complement strand
GCAACGTTTGCAGCTTGATTTTGTCCAGGACTTGAATCGACGTCACCGCCAGGCTGCCCTGGCGGATTCCGACTTGGAGGCTCGGATCGAGGCGCTGGAATTGGCGTACCGGATGCAGACCTCGGCGCCCCAGGTACAGGACACGACGGAGGAAACGGAAACAACGCGCCGCCTGTATGGAATTGACGAAGCGCCGACGCGTGACTTTGGTTATCAATGTTTGTTGGCACGCCGTTTCATCGAGCAAGGTGTGCGGATGGTCCAGGTGACCCATCAAAATGGTGCTGGCCATTGGGACCAGCACGGGAACCTGCTGCAGCGGCATCCTGAAAATGCCCGTGAAGTGGATCGACCGATTGCCGGGTTGCTGAAAGACCTCAAACGGCGTGGTTTACTCGAGGACACGCTGGTGTTATGGGGCGGTGAATTCGGTCGTACACCGACGGCGGAAGAAAAAGACAAGCCGAGCAACAACGGTCGCGATCACAATCCTAGTGGTTTCACGATGTGGCTGGCGGGCGGAGGTGTGAAAGGTGGTTTCAGCTATGGTGCGACGGATGACTACGGTTACTTCGCCACCGAGGACAAGGTGCATATCCACGATTTACATGCGACGATTCTGCATCTCCTGGGGATCGATCATACTCGGCTGACCTACCCTTTTGGTGGTCGGGACTTTCGTCTGACTGATGTCAGTGGAGATGTCGTCGAAGCGATTCTCGCCTGACGCATTTGTTCAGGCACCGATAATTCGGGAAGCGCGATAATGCAGGACACGCTGTGCTGCTTGCTGCAGGTACAGCCGCTGGGCCGAGTGCGGGTGCCCAATCGCCTCACCAGGGCAATGCGGTCTGGGATCCTGGCTTTTCCAGCGCAGCCCTGATGACTCGGCTAACGCAACAGCGCGGCAGTTAATCTGGCATCAAGTAGGGCACCTTAAGGTCTTTGGGAAGTGGTGTTACGTAATTGTTTGCCCCCCACGTATCCCACTGCGCCGCCATTTGTCTTACTCTCTCGGGGTAACGCTGTGCCAGGTCGATCATCTCAGTGCGATCGCGTGAAAAGTCATAAAGCTCCCACGGCTGGTCATCAAGTGCGACCAGTTTCCAGCGACCACTTCGTACAGCGCGGTTCCCTTGATGCTCAAAGTAAAGTGTGCGTTGTTTCGCTCCTTGATTGATATGACTAATCAAGTCACTGCCAGGAAGTGATAGACCACCTTGATAGCGGACGCCGCTGGCGGCAATCGCTGTTGGCAGCAGGTCGATGATGTGGGCAGGATCGTGGTTGATCGTGCCTCCGGAGACCTTGATTCCCTGGGGCCAGTGGACGATCCCCGGTGACGCAATGCCACCCTCGTGATTGAAATGTTTGTAGAGCCGCCAGGGGGTGTTTGATGCATTTGCCCACCCGGATCCAACGCTATGAAACGTACCTGGCTTACCCATCTCGTCGAGCATTGCGCCTTGATGCAGGATGTTCTGGTTGCTCGATTTGATATCGAATCCAAACGGATCCCACTCAAAACAGGCACCGTTGTCTGACGTGAAAACAATCAGCGTGTTGTCAAGTTCACCGGCGTTGCGCAGATCATCAATCACGCGGCCAATTTGCTGGTCAAGTCGATCGATCATCGCCGCGTAGATCGCCATCCTTCTGGCTAAATCAAGACGCCGTTCTGCCGGCAGGCTATCCCAGGATGGATTCACACCTGTTTTGGTTTCACCATAATTGCGCCAATGCGAACGCGGACTCAGGACGGTGCTGGCCGGTACGATACCGAGCCTTTTCATGCTTGCCAGTCTCTCCGTTCGTAGCATGTCCCAGCCGGAGTGGTAGCGATCCTTGTATTTGGCTATTTCATTTTGCGGAGCGTGAAGTGGGAAATGTGGGGCGTTGTATGCCAGATAGAGAAACCAGGGTTGGTCGCTGTTTTGCCGCGCCAGGTTGAGGAAATCGAGTGCATGATCTGTGACGGCGTCGGTGGCATAGAATTGGCCCTCTGGATAGCTGCGTGCCGTTCTCTGCGCCGGCATGCGTACCAAATGGTCGGGGTCAAAAAAGCGTTTCGCACTGACCAGCGTACCGTAGAATTCTTCAAATCCATGCTGGGTTGGATCGGGAGTTCCGAGATGCCATTTCCCGGACATAAAGGAACGATAGTCGGCGAACTGCAGTACCTGTGCAATGGTTTGCGCCTCGGTGGAAATCACCCCACGGTAGCCGGCCTGCCCCAGGTCGTTGATCGTCATATGTCCCAGGCCAACACGATGAGGGTATTGTCCTGTGAGGATGGCTGCCCGCGAGGGACAACACCGGCCAGTGTTGTAGAATTGTGTCAGACGCACTCCGCCTGCAGCGAGCTTGTCGAGATTGGGGGTGCGAACTTCACCGCCATAGCAACCCAGATCACTGTAGCCGAGGTCATCGGCAACGATGTAGAGAATGTTGGGTTTCTCCACTGCAAATGCCCTGGCGGATGGGATCAAGCACAGGGCGCACAGAAGTGTCTTGAAACAACGCATTGTCTTGAAGTAACGCATTGGCGGTGACCAGGTTTTGAAATGAGAACACGGGAAAGATTGAATCCACAATCATTCAGTACGTCAGGGGAAGTATTCCCTGGACGCTCTGTGACGACATAGGCAGAGCAACAAGTCGGCGGCGGTGAATTCGAAATGGCGAAAACGTTTGCGATACGAAGGGCGTGTCCGACCAGACGTTCATCTCCGGAGCGATGTTTTGTGGGTTGGATACCCTGGCCAATTTCAGCGTGGTGGTGTCGCGCTGAAGTGACTGGCCAGCGTATTTTAGCCAGCGTATTTTAGACAGCGTATTTCTGCACGAGTTCTTCGTCGACTGTGATCCCCAGGCCAGGCTTGCGGGGGACCCGTACGAACCCGTCCTGGACTTCGATCTGCCCTTTGGCCAATCCTTCCCGCCAGGGGTTTTCTGACTGGTCGAGCTCCAGGAAGGGTGTGTCTGTGGGAAGTCCGAAGTGGGGGTCGGGAACCAACGCCAGGGTTTGTACCGTGGCGGCGATCACGATGTCCGCACCCCAGCAGTGTGGATAGCAGCGAATTCCGGACAGTTGGGCCAATTCAGAGATGAAAACGACTTCGCCAATACCACCACAGAGACTGGCATCCGGCTGGATAATGTCGAATGCGCGGCGGTCGATGAGGGCCTTTGCTGCTGCGCGTGAATCCAGTGCCTCGCCACCTGCCAGCGGCAACGGCATCTTTTCACGCAAGACTTCGTAACCGGGATAGTTGTTCGAACGCTGGGGCATCGGTTCTTCGAGGAACTCAAAATCAAAGGTCCGCAGAGAATGCGCCATTTTTAGTGCGTTCGCCATCGTATAGGCGCCGTTGCCATCTGCCATCAGCTTGATATCGGGGCCGACCGCGCGGCGGACTGCCTGCACGACTTTCGATTCGCGCTTTACCGAATAGCGTCCCAGCCGCATTTTGATTGCTTTGTGCCCGGCGGCGACCATTTTCTCGGCACGCCTGGGATACCACTCTTCGATGTCGATGCCCTCAACGTAATCCAACGCCGAGACATAGACCGGGATCTTATCCCGAAACCGCCCGCCGAATAATTCTGCCACTGGCATCCCCAGGGCTTTACCACGCAAATCGTTGATGGCCATTTCAACGGCGCCGACCGCCAGCCCGTTGCCAAAGTTGGCACCCCACAGGGAACGCCATAACGCCCGATATTCCAGTGGATTGCGACCGATCAGGCGCGGGGCCAGAAACTTGTCGATCGTACCGCGGGCACCGTTGATCGGAGACGTTTCGCCCCATCCGACCAGGCCGCTGTCGGTTTCGAGTTTGACCAGCAAGGCATCTCGTTTCTTGTCGAGAGGTACCGAGACAGAGGCACCGAAGGCCCGTTCCAGCTCACATTCCAGCAGATACGTCGTGACCTTCGTAATCTTGATTTTCGGCGAATTGGCAGCGCCGTCGTCCGCGCCCTGGGCAGCGCGACTTGTGCCGGCCGCTGTTGCCCAGCCGGCAGTAACAGTACCCGCTCCGAGTTTCAAGAGATCGCGGCGGTTGGTGGCTGCTGGCATCGTGACGTTGCTCCTGAAGTAGAGGCCGGTGTGTGTCGGTGTGATCGTATTTTTTGGTGCCGGTACCCTGCACTGCAGCGCCGGTCGTGTGATTGGCGCTGTCCACCAGGGCAGAGTGGATTGCCACTTTGTGTTACTCGTCCGTGGGGGATTCCGCAGCGTCTTCTGATCCGAATGCGTTTTCGGATGCCTGTTTCAGTTCTTCCCGGTCGACGAAGCCGTCATTGTTCGTATCTGCCGTATCAAGATCGACGCCGTGCAACAAGTCGGTGTCGACCTGTTCTTGTTCTTCTGCGTCGAGCCGGTCATCTTTGTTGCGGTCAAATTGCTGGAATACAGGAATCGCGATGTAACCTTCGCCAGCATGGGCTCCGGAGCCGATTTGCTCCGCGGAGGTCGACGATTTCAACACGCCCTGCATTTCGATTTTCCAGTCCCGCACAGGTTGCCCACTTGTGACAGTCAAGGTGATCTCGCTGGAATTGGGGCTGGCGTATTTGTCGGGCGAAAGCACGGTGATGCCAAAACCACCCAGGCCTGGTTCCTCGACGACTACGGTGACTTGATGATCGCCGACAAACGCACCACTCTGAAACCCATTGTCGATAAACGTCGTCAAGCGGAAATGTCCTTGTTCGTCGGACATTCCGCTGGCTCCTGGCCAGCGGTCGTTGCTGGGATGGGTGTGAATCTGCGCCTGTGGCAACGGCTGACCGTTCATCATGACCTGCCCTTCTACCTCCACCAGCGCGGGACGACAGCCACTCCCAGCGCTGAGGATCAGCAGCGCAATGCTGGTGCTGAGCAGTGGGAACCATTTCGAAGCAAGTGCCATAGAACGACTTTCGCGATGTCGTGGATTTCGCCCACTGCCTTCAACGATTTGAGTCCAGATCCAGCGTAAGCGGTTCGCGGATGAAGCTGTAGTAATAAGAGGTGCCATAGCCCATTGCCATGCCCCGTACGCCCTTCTTGAGGACCGCTGCTTTGCGGTCTTCCCAGGAGACATAATAGGCGGTGTCTGTGTTTTCGAGATTTCCCACGAGCCATTTGCAGAATGTGCCGTGTCCAGGGAACCACTGGTCGGTGTACTCTTTCTGATAATGGACAAGCTTCAGGCGATAGGCTTCAAACCGCTCTACAGTTTCTTTCAGTTCGGCGCGGTTGGCGTCCGTGGCCCGGACCTGGTAGGCGCGGTACGAGATCAGCATCTCGGTCAGCAGCTTGATGAAATCAAAGTGGTCTCGTGACAGCCGGACCCAGCCTTTGGCACGTTCGGTTTGGGCCCGCTTTTCGGCCTCTTGGATATGCGATTCCAGTGTCCCCAGGACCTCAGGCGGGTACATCGACAGGTACATTTGTGAGGTCGTCAGCCAACGTGGCAATTGCGTGTTGCGGAAGTCGGCTGCGATATCGGTGTCGGGGATAGGGATCACCTCGGCCAGTCGGTCCTGCAGCAAATCAAAGAACCGCAGCATCGGTTCGTGCGCGTCTTCGAAGACACCGCGGCAATACTCGGCAACGATCGCTTCGTGGTCCTGCGAGGGGTCGCCCATCAGGCGGCCCATCAGGTAATTGAGGGGGCCTTCCAGGCCCCAGTTGCCTGCCGGGTCCAGGCTGATGGCCATAAAGCCGTTCTTGTGCAGATAACGCAGTCGCGTGGTAACTTCTTCGGCCGTCATATGGACATTGACGCCCATGGGAATCTGCGTGTTGAACCAGTAAGTAAATCCGGTAAACCCGGCGACTTTGCCGCGCCAGGCTGCGATGTATTCCTGATTCAGATTCATCATCTCCGCGATCACATGATCACCGAAGTAGGGGATCTTCTGGGAGGGCCAGGCGGTGGGTGCGTAACTCATCAACATCAGGACTTTACCCGGGTGGCTCTCGGCAACAGCATCTGCGACATCCTTGTGCAACAGGAACACGCGTTCGCACGGTGTGTCGCGTAACAAGGTTCGTTGGAAAGATTCCCAGCGGATCGGGATGCCCTGCGCTCCCTGCTCTGCTGCCCAGTCCGTCCAGCGGTAGTTATCAAGCTTCTCACAACGTTCGCACTGACAGCGGAGATAACCGTCCTCTTGACCGAGCGATACCCAATCCAGTCCCTCGTCGTAGCGGCTCTGCATGTACTTGATCAGCAGCCGTTTGACTTCGGGGTGACTCGTGCACAGGTGGTTTCCCCGCCTGGTGCGTTTGCCATCGATCAGGGCGAAGTACTCAGGGTGCTCTGCAAAATACTGGTCCTTGGAAACCGCCGCGTAGTAGGTATGCCCACCCGGTGCCGCTTTGACAGCCTTGCGATAATTGTTGGCTTGCGCCGAGAGCGACCTGCCGGGTTCATTCAGGATGTTGACGTCGTACACGGAACGCCCGTCCGAGTACGCGAACGCCGGTTGAAAATGCACGTTCAGGTTCGCTGGCACATGCAGGTTCATCAGCCGCGGGACAAGCTCCCCGTGAAGCCCGCGGCGGATCCGGCGCGCAGCGCGGCGAGTGCGTGCGCGTGCTCGACAAACTCAATCGCCGTGGCGTTCTGGTGTCCGAATGGCGGGTTGAGTCCGATGACGAGCTCGCCCTCCGGCAGCTCGCCCGCGTCGGTCGAGAGCCACGACTGGCGTCGGAAGTTGGC
>CAZITS010000298.1:1026-6721 GCA_964542185.1 uncultured Pirellulaceae bacterium | reverse complement strand
GGGTTTTACAACCTGGATCACGAAACCTGGGATTATCCGACCGAACAACCGTTTGCCATGCCCGCCAAACAGCGTGCCGGGATCTTGATGCACCCGGCCTGGCTGATCGCCTGGAGCGGCAACTTCGACAACGATCCGATCCGACGCGGCAAATGGATCCGCGAACATTTGCTGGCGGGTTCGCTTCCTGACGTACCTCTGGATGTGAATGCAGTGGTCCCGGACAACCCGCACCAGACCTTGCGGGAACGCTTGCAAGTGACTCGGGAGGTGTACTGCTGGAAGTGCCACCGGCAAATGGACCCACTGGGATTACCGTTTGAACAATTCGATGATTTCGGTCGCCACCGGCAACGGGCGCTCGTGGGTGAGTTGTTGACGATTTTTCCAGAGCGCCATATGGAAGCCGCCAGGCGGCCGATTGACGTGACTGGTGCCGTTGTCGCCAGTGGTGATCGGACCTTGGACGGCGAAGTGGAAAATGCCTTTGAACTGGTCCACAGGCTGGCCGATTCCCCACGGGTGCGCCAGTCGTTTGTGCGCCATGCATTTCGTTTCTGGATGGGCCGCAATGAGACGCTTGAGGATTCACCCGTTTTGATGGCGGCGGATGAGGCGTATGTACGGACCGGTGGCAGCATGAAGGCGCTGATTGCCAGCTTGTTGTCCTCCGACGCATTCTTGTACCGAAAGCAGCAGTAAACCGATGTCGCACTCCCCGCGCAGAGAACTTCTCAAGGCGACCATGACAGCCGGGTTGTCTCCACTCTTCTGGCCCTTCCTGCAGCAAGTCCAAGCGCAGGCTACCGGCCCGCGGTTGCGAGGTCCGCAGCGTTTCCTGTTTGTGGTCAAGTGCAGTGGGCTGACTCCCGCGCAGCTGGTTCCCCGAGAACTGGTCGGACAAATGGTCGAACCGGCGGAAGAAGCGGGCTGGCCTGCTCGGTTGCGCCCTGTCGACACCCTGACTGACCTCTCCCTGGCCCAGCGGACGCTACCTGATTCGTTGCAGCCGCTGACACCGTTCAAGGATCATCTCACCTTGCTGCAGGGTTTGTCGGGCAGGATGTGTCGGGGTGGCCATTCGGCCTGGTATGGCGCGCTCGGTTGTTACCATACGGGTAGCGAAGGCAGTCCCGGGCGCGCTGCCAGTCCCACGATCGACGGTCTACTGGCCCGCGCGCTGCCGGCGATTTTTCCACACGTGGGTTTGACACTGGGGGGGAAGGTGCTCTCCGGCGTCAAAGATTCTGTTGTCTACCCGGGTATTTCCGCGCTCGACACCGACCGGCCTTTGCCCTACCAGGCGAGTCCGCAAATGGCCTATAAGAACTTGTTTGGACTCGCGGCGACCGGCCGGGCGGCCCGCGCGGAACAACAACTCAGCGCGATGCTGCTGGACCATCTGGTCGATGATATTCAACGATTGCAGCGCCGAATTGGAGGGGCTGATCAAGAGAAACTTGATCAGTATTTGGGAGCATTCGAGGATCTACGTGATCGTCGTCGTCAGCTGCAGGGACTGGAAGCACAAATCCGTCGCCACGCACCGCAAGTCGATGATAAATACATTTCCGATGTCGAAACCGATCGGATCGAAGCCCATTTTGATATCGCTGCAGCCACGCTAATTTCCGGCTTGTCAAACGTGGTCACGGTGCGTCCCGATACGTTGGATGTGACGTATCGCGGCCTGGGCATTTCAAAACACGTTCACGGTCTGGGGCATGCTGAATCGGTTCAGGGCATGACGGCTGTTGAGGCGCGCAATCGTATTCGGCGGTTCCACATTGAACAAATCGCGCGCGTGGCGACCAGACTCCGGTCCATGCCCGAGGGGGACGGCAGCATGCTCGACAATACGCTGATCGTCTATTTGAGCGATGCGGCGGAGAAACATCACGGCAGTTGTATCGAATGGCCCTTCCTGCTGCTGGGTGGACTCGGCGCTCGTTGGCGGCGACCAGCCGGAGGCCGCTATCTGCAATACCCGGGATACGGCAAAACAAATCATCATACGATCGCCAATTTCTACAACACGTTGTTACACGTGGTGGGGCAACCACAAGATCAATTCGGTCGGTTCGACTTGAACCTCGACCCGGCCACACAGCGGGGCCCGCTGACGGAACTGTTGGCGTAACGCGGCCTGATGTGGGCTACCAGTTACGTCCGCGCATCTCGTACAGGTCGAGCTCGAAGCTCCCCGTCACGCGCGCGCCATTGGTGGTTCCGGCTTGCCGCAGTTTGATCTGGCCGTCGAGCATTCCCGAGCCCCAGCCGCGCCGTTGCCGACCTTGTGAAAAGCGGCCCTGGACTTTGACAGGTTGTGTGGGGTTGGAACGAAATAGCGCCGGGGGGACGGTGATGGTGACAGTAATATTTTCACCGTCGGTGGACCGCACGCCAAAGAGTGTGATGGTGGGTTGCGTTCCCCCGCGGCCCCAGCGCCGGGCACGCCCCATATTGGCAATGGCTGAGATGTCATTAATCGTGAAGGACCCATCCTCCAGTAATCCCTTGACTTGGGTGCCGTTGGATTGAGAAACAGGCTCGCCGTTGGTCCCATTCCAATAGGTTTGAAACGATCCTGCGAGTTTGGCGACGGCGATGGTGTGCATCGGACGTCGTGTTCTGTTTTCCACGGCGACCGCACCGTCCTGGGTCTCCTGTTCAATCTCTGCACGGCGATTTCCAATAAAACGGCGGACTTCATCCAGACCTTCGCGGAGGCCTTGCTGACGGGGATGGAGATGATCGCTGGCCAGCAAGGCAACCTGATCCAGATCGGCATACAGAGCCTCTTCATCCCAGGCTTCGTCCAGAACGATTTCCAGGACCAGTTGATACATCTCGCGGATCGCTGGATTTCGGTTCAAACGATTCGCCAGCAAGCCTTTGGCAAATACGGAGTGATAACCGTTGCTACGAGGCCCAAAGCGACGGTTGGAAAAGGCAGAATCCACTCCCCAGGGAATGAAGCGGATCTTGGCGTCCTCGCGGAGGTAGACAAAAAAATTGTTCTGGTTTCCCGAATATCCGTCCCAGAACCCAATCAGACTTTCTACTGCCCAGAATTTCAGGAATTCGTACACGTCAATCAGTTCGTCGAGCTGTTTGTCCGTTTCTGGAGTTTCCGTTTCCAGTGCGTCGCACAATTGTCGAAGAATTTCGCGCCCCTTCGTCTGGGACCATTTCTTGTTGCCTTTGTTGTCAAAGCGTTCCAGACGATCGGCAAAAAAATCGGTCAGGGTCCCTTCGAAAACCGCACCCGCTGTCGTCCCGAAATGGCGGTCGACGAAAGGTGTGCGGACCGCCTCGACGTGTGAGTAGATGCCCAGGTTCTCACCGTTCACGGTGACCACTGCCAGATTGCAGCGCGGTGCCGGGACGCCCGCCTGGTGAAACAAATGGTAAGACAGATACTGGCTGGCCAGCGATCGGTCCTGCCTGTTGTTATTGAGGGTCAGTCGGTCCATACCCTCCAGTGTCCGCGTACCATCATCAAAATGGTTTAACTTGATTTTTAGTGAAGGGCGCACGTTGTCCAGAGAGCCGATGAATCCTTTCTTGCGGATACCGACGGATGACAACTTCGTTCCGTTGACAGTGACATCACCACGAAAGTAAGAGAACGGAGTGGGACCAGGTCGCAGACTGAGCGCCGTGGCCATGCTGCGAGTCTGCATCCGCAGGGCGGTCCAGTCTCCCTCCGGCAGGGTGATATCCACGCGCAGCAGATGTTGCCGCGCAAACAGTGAGGGCGCCTCGGTGGTTGCTGGTGGGGATTGGGTTGGGTTTTGCTGGGGAGGCGGTTGTGGTGGTGGACTGGTTGTTCGCGCCGACCTGGTCGGTGCGGTGGTTGCTGGCGGTGTGTCCGGAGTGCACGCGAGCAGGAGAAGACCGCACAGGGGTGCGCACCACGCGCGCCACACCAGGCAGCCCAGTGATCCACGCGCCCGCTGCGCGGCAGATCTCGCAGCGAATTGTGCGCGGTGGGCCATGCATTCGGATCCCGGAAAGTGGAGTTTGCAGAATCTATTTTTACGCGCAACTTGAGCCATGTCACCTGGTGGCGAGTGTCCTGCGGACGGCTACCGCTCTCGTCGCGGAGACACTGGCGAAGCGCTAGTCGAACTGGATTGGGGTGGCCGACGACAGATACCGCACGAGATCGGTAGGTAACCCCTGCTTGATCCGCAACTCGCCGATGTCGAACAGCTGCCCCATTAGCGTACCCAGCAGGTTTCCGGAATTGCAGGGCGCGGTCAGCGGTTTGCTGCCATCACGTGTGGACTGTCCGACCACTTGACCTCCGCGAATGCCTCCACCGTACAGCAGCAGCGGCGTCAAGCCACCCCAGTGATCGCGGCCGCCATTCTTGTTGATCCGTGGTGTCCGACCCATTTCGCCGGTGCTGACCAGTAGAATATCATCACCCAGACCACGCGCCTGGCAGTCTTCGATGAAGGCCGAAACCGCGTGATCGAAGGGACGTCCGACGGCCGCCATTCCCTGTTGCACGCCAAGGTTGTTCTGGTCGCCATGCATGTCCCAGACAAAACGCGTGGTGATGGTCACAAACCCGCAACCGGCTTCGCAGAGTCGGCGAGCGAGTAACAGTAACTTGCCCAGTGTCTGGGCGTTGTTCTGATACCAGCGGCGCTTGACTTTGCCGTTTGTTTTGTGGGCGTACGCGGTTTCGTTGACAAACGCGCTGGTATCGTAGCGGGCGAGGGTCTGCGGGTCTTCGCGGTTCAGGTCAAAGGCTTTGGCCACACCTTGCAGAACCATCTCAAAAGCCTGCAGACGAAACTTGTCGATCCCCGCCAGCGTTCCTGAACTATCGACTTTCGATTTCAATCGATCGAGGGCGATCAGCAGCGCTTTGCGGTTGTCTAACCTCTCGGGAGACAGTGCCAGTTTGAGGTTTTTTTGTAGCTCTGACCCGCCCCCCGGCACGAACGGTTCGTACGATTTTCCGAAGGGGCCAGTTTGTGTGAACTTGCCAAACCGCTCGTCAGCTCCGAGCGCCTGGGGTTCCACAGAGTTGGGGTAGAGAGTGACATTGAGGGGCATGCCGGATTCGCGGTCATTGGTACCTGCCAACCGGGAATAGAGGGTGCCCATATTTGCTTTCAGCGATGCTTCACCAATGATCGGGCGTGTACTGTGGGCGTTACTGCCGGATTGGTAGGAACGCACGATTGCCAGCTTATCGGCTTGCCTGGCCAGCCGCTGGAATGTCGCCCCTAAACGGATCCCCGGTACCGAGGTTTGCGTGACACCACCGACGGTGCGGATGCCATCGGGCACGTCGAGCTTGGGGTCCAATGTTTCAAATTGGCTGGGCCCACCATGTTGCAGCAGAAAGATAACACTCTTGCCCGTGGTGATCGGTTTTTCTCGCCCCTCCGCCAGCGCCTGCGCAGCCAGCAGGTGGGACAGGGAAAGTCCGCCCAGACTACCGACTGTCAAGAAGGCCCGGCGATTCAGCGATCGGTCTGGGAAAAAGGAAAGCATGAAGCGTGCCGGCAAACAAATGACAACGGGCTGATGACAAGCAACCGGTATCGTGAAGGCAAATCAGATGACTCTGGATCCGGTCGTGACCTTTCCAATTATAACCGCGGACCGCACGTCGCGGGGGCCATCGGAATCCTGTTTTCCGGCAGCGCGACTGGACGCCCCTGGGATT
>CAZITS010000298.1:0-1016 GCA_964542185.1 uncultured Pirellulaceae bacterium | reverse complement strand
GCCAGCAAGATAAAGGTCTCGCCAGCATTGATTGGTGGGTCGGTAGGCAAACCGCACTGTCGACCAGACAGGCACTCTGGAAAATGGGGATTGGGTATGACACCGCAGCAGACGGGAGACCGGCGCCCCCGGTACCTGCAGTGACGAAATTGCGGTTACCAGCGACCGTTGCACGACCTGACTTTGTGTGCGTCACGACCAGGACAAATCGTGATGCTTTAGTGGCAAGTCACGAATGCGTTTCCCGGTAGCCGCAAAAATTGCGTTGCATAGTGCCGGGGCAAATGAGGCAACTCCCGTTTCACCGACACCGGCAGGCGCCGCAGTACTCTCCACAATATCGACGACGATCTTTCGGGGCGCGTCTTTCATCCGCGCGACTTGGAAATCATCGAAATTGGATTGCTGAGCGCGACCGTTCTGGAAGGTGACTTCTCCCCAGCGGGCGTGCGACGCGGCCATGATCGCGGCCCCTTCCACTTGCGCGTGCACGCGGTCAGGACTGACAATCGTACCGGAATCGAGCGAGCACCAGACTTGAGGAATACTGAGTTTTCCCTGTCGGCTCACTTCGACTTCGACGACATGTGCGGTGTAACCGAGAAACGACCGACAGCAAGCGATTCCCAGGCCCTGGCCTCTGGGCAGGTTGGTGTTACGCTGCCAGGCTGCGTTGTGCGCGGCGCGGCACAACACGTTCTTCAGGCGACCGATGTCATACGGATACACCCGGGGATCGGCGTCGCGATTGTTCAGCCCCAGAGCAGCCATGTCGAGCTGTCGGTCGTCACCGAGTGCTGTCAGCACAAACTCGAAAGGATCCTGACCGGCCGCCGCGCAGCGCGACGACCAGTCCCACAGGCTTCGCTGGTCCGCAGGAGTTGTTCGCGGGGCACTCGTTGACTGGAGTCCAAGCGGGCCACACTACTTGGGCAGGTTTCCCAGTTTGAATGCCGTCAGCGTGTTGTTGAGCATATGCGGCAACAACAGTGTTTGCGTGGCTGGCAGGTACGCAT
>CAZITS010000297.1:0-6727 GCA_964542185.1 uncultured Pirellulaceae bacterium | reverse complement strand
GTGCAGATTTGTTCTGCAGCCTTTCGCCCATTCACGGGCGCTTTTGATCTGCGAATTGTGCGGTGTAGCGGAGGAACACTATGGACGAGATTACCCGTCAAGTGAGTCGCGCACGCCGGCGATTGTTGGCTTTTCAGTTTGTCCAGTTCCTGAGTCGGACTTTACTTGTCACGCTGCTGCTGGCGGTGATGGCGTTGGCGGTTCCCAAGATTTGGAGCGTTGATTTTGGCGGCCCGCTGTGGACCTGGGGCTGGATTGTCGGAGCCGCTGTTGTATCGCTGCTGATTGGCGTGGGCGTGACGTACTGGCGCGGCAAGACCACAATCGAGGTCGCTCTTGAAATCGACCACCGGTTTGGATTAAAGGAACGTGTCTCGAGTTCATTAGCGCTGACCCGCACCGAGCGTGACGCAGGTACCGGTGCTGCCTTGGTGCGTGATGCTGCGCGGCGTGTTGCTCGCGTTGAAATCAACGAGAAATTTCCCTGGAGAATTCGCTGGCCGGAATTGTCGCCGTTGTTGCTTATCCTGGGTGTTGTGGCGTTGTTGACAATTCCAGATGCCGAAAATGTGGCGCAGACAAATGCACCAACGACGGTTGAAGTGCGCCGGCAGATTCACAAAGTCGCAGAACGGGCCAGTGAAAAATTCAAGCGACAACGAAAACAATTGGCCGAACGCAATCTCAAGGAGGTTGCGGACCTGTTATTGCAGGCGGAGCGTGTTGCGGAAGACATCAAGAAGGATGGAGGAATCGACCGCAAAAAGGCGGCAATCAAATTGAATAATTTGGCCCGGGATCTTGAAAAGAGACGCTCGGAAATGGGTGACCGTTCTGCCCTGAAGAAACAGCTTGATCAGCTCAAGGAACTTAAGGCTGGGCCGGCAGAAAATCTCGGGAAAGCGATTCGGGAGGGTGATTTCCGGAAAGCGAGTAATGAGTTGCAGGAACTTAGAAAGAAAATGGAGTCAGGAACGTTATCCCAGAAAGATCAGGAAAAGCTGGCTGAACAACTGGAACAGATGCAGGACAAGCTGCAGCAACTGGCAGAATCCCACCAGCGAAAGAAACAGGATCTACAGAAACAGATTGACCAGGCGCGAGCCAACAATGACCTTGCAAAGGCCGGTGACTTGCAGCGGCAGCTGGAAAAGTTGCAGGCACAGGACCAGCAGGCCAAGTCGCTGCAGCAGTTGGCGAACAAGTTGTCGCAAGCAAAACAGCAGCTGCAAAAAGGAGATCAGCAAGCTGCGGCTCAGGAACTCGCGCAAATGGCGCAGGATCTCCAGCAGTTAGAGGACGCAGGTGAACAGTTGGAAGCAATGCAGGCGTTGGAATCCGAGTTGTCTGAAATGCGCGACATGATGAATTGTCAGCAGTGCAATGGACAAGGGTGCCAGGCATGCCAGTCCAACAGTGCCAACAGTCTTGCGGCACAATCGCAGAATGCCAATGGCGGCCAGGGAGACCGGCCTGGAGATGGTCGCAAAGGGGAAGGTGCCGGTCAGGGTTACCGTGCAGAGGAAAAGACCGATACTGACACAATCCAGGCGCGAAATCGGGGAAACGCGAAGGCGGGGCCCTCAGTGATTACCGGTGACGCGGACGGACCGAATAAATCCGGTTTGAGTAAAACAGCAGCACGCGAAGTGATCGAGTCTGCCGAAAATGCCGACACGGACCCGCTGGAGAATGTCCGTTTGCCACGTGTCGAACGCGATCATTCGAAGGAATATTGTGACAAGCTTCCGCAAGGGGCAGAGTAGTCGGCGGTTGGCAACGACCAAGTCGTCCGCGACCTCTTGGCGGTACCAGTGATACGCTGGCGTGTTTGCCTCTGTGTTGCAGATGGTGGCCAGGAATTGTGCAGAGTCCCACCTGCTATGGTGGGAGAAGGGACTAGTTCAATCCTGACAGGTTGGTGCTTCAGAGGCTCAATCGTCCGGGCAGGGTGAACGAGTACAGCACCACCAGTGTGCCGCCAGAGACCATGCCCCAACGGAACCATACCGGTGGATTCCACTCTTTTTGTTGAATATTGACCTTGGGACCTAACAGGCTGGGCTCCACCACGTTGGTGGTTTCTTTCAGGACGGCTTTTTCGACGAACAGCGATTCGGCGCCCAACAGGCTCAAGGAAATTCCCAGAGCCACAAAAAATGCTCGTACCATTGTGCCAGCTCCGCTACAGAGAATGCCACCGCCGTATTCCCGCCCGGCATGTCTGGAAGCTGTGCGTGCAAGAGAACGCACGATCATTCTTCAGCAATGCATCGGTGTCAGGAGTGATGAGGCTCTCATCGGCAGGTTCGAGCAACTGCTGCAACGTGGGTCCGACTATGGCGATTGTAGGCAGCGATTTCTTCAAGTTTTTACCGTTTCGCTGGCTGACCTGGTCTGCTCGAGCGAAATTGTGCTGAAGTTCACCAAAGTTGACCTGTGGCCCAGATCCTCTGAACAGTCCGTGGCACATTCGGGCTGTTTTTCTCTGTGTTTTTCAGGTTGGAGCGCGCGCGACTCGTCTGATTTCAGTTGGTTTCATTTATTGCGGTGGACGTGGGGCAATCGGTGAATCGGCAAAGGGGCCGAAAAAGGGGGGCGGCCTACTTGTATGGCGCGATTTGATACCCTCAACTGAATGTCTGTTGGGAGCGGCCGCAGAATGCACTTGCTATGTGCTACGCCGGCACGGGGATGACGTTGACCGTTTATTTTGATCAGGGGGGGAGGGTCACGTGGCCAAAAAATTGTATTGTGGAAACCTGAGCTACGGAGTTTCCAGTTCACAGCTTGAGCAACTGTTCTCAGAATTTGGCAGTGTGGAGAGTGCCCAAGTGATAAGTGATCGGGACACGGGGAGAAGCAAGGGGTTTGGCTTTGTTGAAATGGAAAGCGACGATGCTGCCCAGGCGGCCATCGATGGCCTGAATGAAACTGAGCACGACGGGCGTCGCTTGATTGTCAATGAAGCTCGACCACGGGAAGATCGACGGCGCGGTGGTGGTTACGGCCGCGATTAGCGACGCTCGGAACGGTTCGGATTACTGTCCGCTGAGCGTTGGAATTCGCTTTCCAGCTCCTTACGCAGTCTGACGGTGACGCGACCGGCAGGTAGCTGGACATCTCCGTACCGCACCATTTCTCCCTGCTCGATAGCTCTGTTGGCGATTGCGCCATTGGCAAGACCGATCGGTAAGGCCTTCTGTGCCAGGCTCTCCTGGCTTGGAATCAGGCGGCCGAAAACGGTGTAGCCCCCTTCGCCATCCAGCCGTTCGTTGACCTTGATCTTGCGTTTCGCAATGGCTGCTACATCCCCCAGGAAAGCTGTTGGGCTGCCAGTCGGTTCGTTTCGCAACGCGACAGACGCGACACTGACTCCCAATTCCAGTCCGATCAAGTGCTGGTCGCGGTAGAGCGCTGCGTAGTGCCCCGAGGAGTCTGTGTGGATTCCGTATTCGTGGAAGCACTGCGCGACATAGTCCGTTGACCCTTGATAGGTCACATACACTCCCCAGCGCAGGTCATCTGCCACGGGGCTGCCGTCACGATGCAGTGACGAGACGACTTCAACGGTTCCGGTTTGTGTCAGGATGCCACCAGCGGTATGGGGCTTCAGTATTTCTGCGAGTTGATTTCGGCTACTCGCTGGGAATTGTAAACCGGCAGATTGAGGGGACAGACCTGTCGCGTTGGCAACCGCGGCCATTTCAATTGCAGATTTAGTTCCGTCCAGGAATGAGCAGAACATCTGCGCGTTCAGGCCGCCCTGGACAACCTGTTCGTCGCTAAATCCATAATCCGTGAACACGGTGTCTGGGGTCGAGAAATGGTATCGTGGTAGATACCTGGTTCCCTTGCCTGCGGCGACAATCTGAAATCCACTGGTCCGTGCCCAATCGACCAGTTCACAGATCAACGCGGGCTGGTCGCCGTAAGCCATGCTGTACACAACACCGGCTTGTGCGGCTGCACGGCCCAGTAGCGGTCCCAGCAGGGCATCTGCTTCCACGGTGACCATGACGACATGTTTGCCCGTGCTGAAGGCATCCAGTGCGTGGCGGGTGCCAGCTTCGGGATCTCCTGTGCATTCAATAATGACCTGCAAATCTGCCTGCAGAAGCGTCGTTGGGTCATCTGTGATCCCCACGCATTGCCTGGCTGCCGCCGCGTTGATTTCAGAAGTAGATGTCGTCGTCGTGAGCTGTTCTTGATTCCAGCCAGTGCGTAACAACCAGTCATAGGCCCGCTGTGGTGCCAGGTCGGCGATGCCGGCGAGTTGCACGCCCAGGGTCGAGCGTAATTGAGCGAGATACATAGAGGCAAATTTGCCACAACCGATCAAGCCGACTCGGAGGGGTGTACCTGCCTGGTCTCTTGCTCTGAGGGAATTGTAAAGATTCACGATTTAATCTGCGGCATCAGAGACCCAGAGGGTCGCGTTTACTAGGGTGTGGGTAAGTCCATCTATAGGTGAGGCGGTTTTACTGCTGGCGGACAGCGCCCATCAGGGGACCTTACAGAAGCGGCAGCATAAATTGGGTACAGCGGTGTGGCTGCCATTGGGACGCGAAACTCGGTAGGCCACCGCACATTGCAGATCACAATAGCTCGGAAATCACAGAACCCTTTTCCAGCAAGGGTTTTGATCGGCCCACTGGCGTTACCGGGGCGACGTGCGGATCGATTCCAAGATGGTGGTACATCGTGGCGACAATGTCGTAAGGCCAGATCGGACGTTCCTTAGGTACTTCGCCTTTGTCCGTCGAGGAGCCAATTACTTGTCCATGGCGGTAGTTACCGCAGGCGAGCATTACGCTTTGTACTCCTGACCAGTGATCGCGCCCGGCATCTTTGTTGATCTTGGGCGTGCGGCCAAATTCTCCCCAGACCACGACGAGTACTTTCTTATTCAAACCACGTTCATACAGATCCTGGATCAATGTGGTGACTGCTTGATCCATACGTGGGCTGGCCGCTTTGGTGCCCCATTCCAGTTTTTTGTGAAGGTCCCAGCCTGAACTGCTCAGCCCGACACCCGGGTCAATCACGGTGACAAACGTGACGCCGGATTCAACCAGACGGCGGGCGAGTAACGCCGTTTGCCCGGAGCGGTTATGCCCGTACCGCTCTCGAGTTTGAGGGTCTTCTTTGTCCAGATCGAATGCTGCGCCAGTTCGATCTCCTGTTACCAGGTCAGATGCAGCGCGGTAAAAGTTGTTCCAGGAACGTACCTGCGTTTGGCCAAACGCAGAGCGTAGCTCGCTGAGCTGGTTGAGTAACTTGCCACGGCTCATGAGATCACTTCGCGTAAGATTGCCGATCGGCGCGAGGCTCCGCACGCGAAAATCACTGTCTTGTCCGGGGTCTTTGCCGTCACCGGTTCGCTTGTTGAGAATTTCCAGGGGGTTGTAGCGAACTCCCAGATACGCTGATCGGTGGGGGTAGAGCCGGTGGATACCTTGATTGTCTAGCGGATAGCCCATCATCACATAGGGTGGCATACCGGGGTGGTTTGGCCCGCGGAGCATGGCGACCAGCGAGCCACTTGAAGGATGGCTCGATTTCTTGAACGGATTGACGCCATTGGCTTTGGCGTCGTGGCCAGTTTGGCACCAGTGCATACCGTGTTGGTGATCGTTGTTGTCGTGACGCACACTGCGGATGATCGTCATCTTGTCCAGCATCTGTGCGTGGCGAGGTAGCGATTCACAGATGTGGACGCCGGGTAAATTAGTGGCGATGGGTTGGAAAGGCCCGCGAATGTCATCCGGGGCATCCGGTTTCGGGTCGAATGTCTCGAAATGGCTGGCAGCACCGTTGAGCCAGTATTGGATGACCGCCGTGTCCGCCAACTCGTTTCCCTGACTCAGGTCGGCCAGGCTCTCCTGGCTGCCGACCGCGAGTAACGGTCCTGCGGCAGCGCCTGTCAGGAACGGCCTGCGATGCATTAACTGCTGATAGCTCTGACAACCGGTCCCTGTCATCGGTCTCCTCCGATCGCGGCAGCACTGCCAGGCTGCCAGTCAATTTGGCCTACCATGCAACACCGGATTACACACGACAGTGTGCTGGAAGTGTTATCGGCAGAAAAATCATCTGCACACGAACTTCCTGTGGCAACGGGAACGTGCGAAGCAATTATACCAGTCGGTCTGGTAAAGACCAAGAAACATTGACGTGTGGTCTCACCCGGGAGATCCCTGTCCCATTGGAGTGTTGGCGAGTTCGTGGACCACTTTGGCGAGTGCCGCCAGAGTGGCTTTTACATCGTCTTGGGTGTGTGCCAGGGACACGTAAAATTTGGAGTCGCCGCGGAGAATTCCCTGAGCCAGTAGCAGCTCGCCGAACCGGCGGAGCATTGTTTTGTCTCCCCGTAAGGTATCTCGGTAATTGTCGATTTTGTGGTCACTGAACACGACATCGAAAACAGGCGGTTCACCGATCACCTGAGCTGCCAATCCTGCCTGGTCGAGAAGGGCTTGGAGGCCGGACATTAGTTGACGCCCTGTGTGGAAAAGTCGGTCGTAACTTCCAGGTTTCCGGAGAAGCTCGAGCGTTGCCAGGCCTGCGACCGCTGCGACCGGATTGCCATTGAAGGTGCCGATGTGCGGTACGAATGTTCCTGGGGAGGCGCGGCTCGGGTCGAAGCACGCCATGATCTCGGAGCGACCCGCGACCGCGGCCAAGGGAAAACCGCCGGCAAGTACTTTGCCGAGAACGCACAGGT
>CAZITS010000296.1:0-6733 GCA_964542185.1 uncultured Pirellulaceae bacterium | reverse complement strand
AGAAGGCATTTCCTGGGTGCGAGCCTGTCGGCAGTTGCGGCGGGTGGGGCCGTTGCGGGAGAGAAAACACAGGCCAAACCGAAATCGGTTTATGCAATGGGGTCGCGCAGGGAGCTGTTCCTCGACGATTTCCTGGTGGAACGAACCAGCGGCGGGCTTAACTACCAGTTGCACCACCCCGTGGCGCGTGAGGAGTCGATCCAGCACAACCGAAGCTGGGAGGGCACCTCATCGGGCTATCACACGGTTTTCCGTGACGGCGACACGTACCGAATGTATTACCGAGGTTTCAACTTCGACCTGGTGAACAACCAGATCCGCTCGACCAACCGCGAGGTCACCTGTTACGCGCAGAGTGCGGACGGGATTGAGTGGGAAACGCCGGAGTTGGGATTGTTCGAGCATGCTGGCTCCAAACGCAATAACATCGTCTGGGAAGGTCCCGGCACCCACAATTTCAGCCCGTTTCTTGATGCGCGCCCGGGCTGCCCCGCGGAGGAACGATTCAAGGCGTTTGGCGGGTTGAAAAATACGACCGGGGGCATGGCACTCTTTGTTTCCGGCGACGGTATCCGCTGGAAGCGGGCACACGAGAAAGCGGTGATTACACGTGGAGCCTTCGACTCCGCCAATATCGGATTCTGGGATCCGGCGATCGAGAAATACCGGGCTTACTGGCGCTATTTTACCGAGGGTGTCACCGAGGCCGACAAATGGGAGCCTGCGGGGATTCGAGCGATTCGAACCGCGGTCTCCGACGATCTGTTGGCGTGGACCGATGAAAAGGACCTCGTCTACACCGACTCGCCCGATCAGCAGATGTACACCAATAACGTGGTTCCCTATTACCGTGCGCCCCACATCCTGGTCGGTTTTCCGATGCGCTATGTGGAACGCGGCTGGAGTCCGTCGATGCGTGCGCTGCCGGACCTGGAGAAACGTGAATTTCGGTCGGCCGCCCATCTGCGATACGGCACTGCCCTTACCGAGACACAAATTATGGCCAGCCGTGATGGGCATACCTTTAAACGCTGGAACGAAGCCTTCCTGCCACCGGGGATCCAACGCCCCGATTCGTGGTACTACGCGCACCACGATGTGGCCTGGAATATGGTTACTACGCGTTCCCATTTGTCCGGCGCGCCGGACGAGTTGTCCTTTTACGCCAGTTCGGGAAAGTGGCACGGCGACGGTTCCCGGATGACGCGACACACGCTCAGACAGGACGGTTTCGTGTCGGCGTCCGCCCCCTTGTCAGGAGGTGAGTTCGTGACGCGGCCCCTGACGTTCACAGGCAAAAGGCTGGCAATCAATTTCTCCAGCTCGGCTGCCGGAACACTGAAGGTGGAAGTCCAGACGGCCTCAGGTGATCCGGTTGAGGGCTACACCCTGGCGGATGCAGACGAAACGTTTGGGGATGAGCTGGACCGAGTGGTCACCTGGAACGGGGCGCCTGATGTGGCGCCTTTGGCCGGGAGGGTGATTCGCTTGCGGTTTACTCTGAGTGACGTCGATTTGTACGCACTCAAATTCAGCTGAAGCTGCGGCTCAGTAGCGCTCGGCTCCAGTGGTACTAAAGCAGTTCGCGAATTGCTTTACCCTGAGGCAAGATTGGCATCGGACGGCCGGACAGATTGGGGAACGTGTGTTCGGTGGAAATGCCGAGATGACGGTAGGCCGTCGCCCAGATGTCGTCGGGGGACAAGGGCCGCTCGTGCGGGCGTTCACCAAGCTGGTTGGAGCTGCCAATCACCTGGCCGGTGCGGAGCCCGCCACCAGAAAGTAACGCCGAATAGACACCGGGCCAATGGTCGCGTCCCGGTTGGGTAATCTTCGTGTTGGTACCCTTCTGATAGCTGATGCGTGGCGTATGACCAAATTCCCCGGTGACGATGAGTAGGACATCCCGGTCCATTCCACGGTCGTAAAGGTCGGTGATCAGCGCCGACACGGCCTGGTCGAAGTGGGGAACACGCCAGCGTGCATCGTCAAAGACGTGGCAGTTGACGGCGTGGCAGTCCCAGTTGTAGACGACATTGCGAGCCGGTGGTGTGGGGGTGCCGGGGTGCTCCATCACCACGTTAGCGAAACTCGTGCCCGCCTCGATCAGCCGACGTGCCAGCAGCGCTTGTTGTCCATAGGGTCCCATCCCGTACCGCTGACGCACCGCGTCATCCTCTTGCGTCAGATCAAAAGCGTGGCGTGCCCGGTCGCTGGTGAGCAGCGAAAACGCTTGTTGTTGGAAGCGGTCGCTGGAGTCCATCACCCCGGTGTGGTCGAGTTGGTGCCGCATCTGGTCAAACTTGACCAGGAGGGAACGCCGGTCGCGGAGGCGGGGTGTGACCTCCGGCAGGATCGCGAGATTGGGGACGGACCAGTCTTGTTTGCTGGGATCTCCCAGGACCAGGAAAGGCGCGTAGCTTTTCCCTAAATAGGCAGAGCCCTGCGAGTAGGCATCCACGTTGGTGTCAGCCCGCTGTCCGGAAGTGAAGGGAAGTACTCCCGGAGGCCCGTGTTCCCGTAACTTGCCAACAATCGAACCAACGCCAGGCGCATCATTGACAAATCCGGTGGGTGTTTTGGGAACGCGTCCAGTCAGGACTCGTTTGTGGGCTCCATCATGACCCGCGTACCCATGGGTCAGCGACCGCAACAAGCTGAATCGATCCGCGATGGCAGCGTGCTGGGGAAGCAACTCGGAGAGGTCCAGGCCCGGCACGTTGCTGGCAATGGAATGAAAATCTCCGCGGTATTCGGACGGCGCATTGGGCTTGGGATCGTACGTTTCGATGTGTGACAGGCCACCGGTCAACCAAATCAGGATCACTGAGGTGTCGCGACCTGCTGGATTGGTAGCACGCGTGGCGGCCCGCGCACGGAGCAGCTGAGCGTTGCCCAGCGCGAGGCTGGCCAGGGAACCGGTTTGCAGCAGGCGCCGGCGTGTTAGCTGGGAACTGGGCATCAGGTCAGGCATCCGAAAGGGGAGGAGACACTCTCCGAGGTCTCGATTATACCGCGGGCAGACAGCCCCGGACAACGCGAGAAGTTGCCCGCGGAACGCCTTTCAAAGCCCGCGAGGCCACGAATCGGCGTCGCTTGGGAGCACTCTGCAGGGTGGGAAGGTCCGCGCATGATGTCTTCAAGGCGGAGGAAGTGTTAGCATCGCAGGAATTCAGCACGAGCCTGGTGGAGAGAGCAGGACGATGGAATCACGCGAAGATCGGCTGCGAGCGGAGGCCCATGCGTTGTTTGAGCGGGAACTGGCGTCGTTCGTTCCCGATCGGGTCTTCGACGCGCATTTTGAAATCTGGGATGACGCCGCCAGCATGACGGGCAGTGTCGATGTGGTGATCCCCACAAAGCTGGCAGATTTGACCACGGGATTGGACGTCCTGCACCCGGGACGGCAATTTGGGGCGGCCCTGATTCCTTTCAGTTACGAGGCCCAGCGACTGGCGGCAACGAATGCCTGGTCGACACAACTGGCAGCAGACAGCGATGGCGCGTGTTGCAGCTATTTTTTTGTGACACCCGACGATGATCCGGAGTGGGTGCGGGAACAGGTGCGGGCGACGGGCGCGATCGGCTACAAGTCATACCATACGTACGCCGCGGCGAAGCCGACGTTTCAATCTTCGATCCCCGACTATATGCCGGAGTCGCTGGTGCGCGTTGCCGATCAGGAGGGCTGGGTGATCAATATGCACCTCGTTCGCTCCCGCGCAGTCGCAGACCCCGAAAACATTCATTGGCTGCGGCATTATTGCCAGACGTATCCGAATATGACTCTGGTGCTGTCCCATTCGGCCCGGGGGTTCAACCCGGAGCACAATCTGGTTGGGCTACCCCAACTCGCGGACCTGGATAACCTTTACTTTGATACCAGTGTCAATTGTGAGCCGACGGCCCATGAAGCGATTATCCGCATCATGGGACCGCAGCGTCTGCTCTACGGCACCGATTATCCCTGCAGCCATGTGATTGGAAAATATCTTGCTCTGGGGGATTCGTTTATCGTGCTGGAAGAAGCGCATCCCGTCTGGGAGGTTGGCCATGCGCAATTGACGCCTGCGCTGGTGGGTATGGAACATCTCCGCTCCCTCAAATGGGCGTGCTGGGCCCAGGGTTTTTCCGACCGCCAGGTGGAGGACCTGTTTTGGGGAAATGCGCAACGGGTGTTTGGCCGGTTCTTGACCGTAGGATAAAGATATTGCTGGCCGTGGGGGCCGCGACACAGTCAGGGTTGCCCCTTCTCCGTGTTGCCTGAGTGAGAGGCAGCACGCCGGGACGCCAGCGTCAACCAACGGTCCAGTTGGTTGGCAAAGTTTTGCTTTTCCTTGGGGCCATAGCCGGCCGGGCCGCCGGTTACCAGGTCCCCTCCCCGCAACGTGTCGACGAGATTTCGTTCCGCCAGCCGAGCGCCGATGTTTTCTTCTGTGTAGAGCTCTCCCCGTGGGTTGAGCGCACTGGCGCCCTGGTCGACGACGGCGGCCGCCAGCGGGATGTCGGCCGTGATGACCAGGTCACCGGGAGAGGCCAGTTCGACAATCCGGCGGTCGGCCATATTCATCCCAGAGGAGACGACCAGGCAGTTAATCAGATCCGACTGTGGGACGTGTAGTGATTGGTTGGCGACGAGGGTCAGGGGGATTTCCCGCCGCGTCGCGGTGCGAAACAAGAGTTCCTTGACCTGCACAGGACAGGCGTCCGCGTCGACCCAAATATGCATTCGTCAAAACCTTGGGGTGACTGGGCCGGTGGAGTTGGTGCGTCCTCAGAGCGAGATGTGCTAATGTAACATGATTCTTGCCTCCTGCGTTACGAACATCCCAGCGGGCGGCAGGGCGTGACCTGCAGAAACGTCGGACCGGATCCTCGGCGCGTGAGAACGCTATGCCATTACCCAACCTGCTCGGATCGCGCTGGGGTCGGTTGATCGCGTTTTTCTTCCTCTACGTTACGGAGGGAATTCCACTCGGTTTCACCGCCACCACGATGGTCGTTCAGATGAAGCGGGCCGGCGTGGGCGAAGCCGATATCGGAATCTTTATCAGCTCGCTCTATCTGCCCTGGGCCTGGAAGTGGGTAATGGGCCCCTTCGTCGATTTGGTCTACTCGAACCGGCTGGGTGCGCGCCGTGGTTGGATTCTCGGTACTCAGTTGATGATGGTCGTCACGCTCCTGGTCTGCATGCCCATCGAACTGGCCTCCGAGAACCTGGAGCTGATCACCCTGGTGATCATGATCCACAATGCGTTTTGCGCGACCCAGGACGTCGCCATTGACGCGCTCGCGTGCAACGTGCTCCATGAACGCGAGCGTGGCCTGGCGAACGGCCTGATGTTTGCCGGTCAAACCCTCGGGATACCGCTGGGTGGCGCCTGTGTACTGTATCTCATCGAAGGCATTGATCTGGCCTGGCTCCCGGCCCTGCGCGACGGGATTCCCGTTCAAACGGCGTACTGGTTTGTGATCGGCTGCATTCTGGCTGTCACGCTTCTGGTTGCCTTGCCGATGCGCGAACCGGTGCGACAAAGAAGTCCCGCCGAGGGCCGTCGTCTGGTTGCCGCGAAGACTGAATTGGTGCAGTACCTCCGCGTGGCGTTGCGCTCGTTCCTGGGAAGTCGGGTGGCGTTCTTCGCGTTACTGTTCGCACTCCTGCCAGCAGGAGCCCAGGGGTTGAACCTGGCGTTGCAAAAGACCGTGGCAGTGGAAGTGGGTTTTTCGGATGGAGACGTGGCGGATCTGGAACTCGTCGCCAGTATTCTTTGGGCTGTGATGTGCGTGTTGGGGGGTGTCATCGCGGATCGTCTGGGGCACCTCAAGTGTCTGGCGGTCTTTCTGGCGTTAATTTCGGTTCCCACCTTCTGGTGTGCCTGGCGAATGCAACAGGAAGAGGCGATCTTTCCTGCTGGAGTGGCTTCGGAAGACGCGCCGCAGACCCAGGTCGGTCCGCCGGGAAAGGCCAGCGCAGGAGAAGTTGCAGATTCACAGATGGCAGACGCGACGCGTGAAGTAGCCAAGATGCCGAGTGTCTTTGCCGGCGCGGACGTACCGCCAGTCGCGCTCGCATTCTGGTGGTCCGTGTTGGCATACATGGGATTGCAGGGACTGATGTACGGCACCCGTACGGCCGTCTTTATGCGGATCGCCAATCCAGATGTCGCGGCCACGCAATTCACGGCCTACATGGCGATGATGAACCTGGTGACAGTCTATACCGCGTGGTGGCAGGGGTATGCAATTGAACGCTGGGGATATCCCACCACCCTCTATCTCGATGGGGCATTGGGACTCATCTGCATTGCGATTCTACCGTTGATGAGGGAACGGGTTGAGGCGGAAAGAGACACCACTTGACCGAGCGTCGCGCGGGAGGTCAGCTGGCAACGCGGCCCGCCGCGGTTTGCCCAGGACCCAGCGCACCGCGTATGTAATGATAGGAATTATTGGTGGGGAGTGAAGATTATGAATGGGCGTGTAGCAGTTTCTCGGCAGGGTGGCGACGAGTTGGCACGGCGCGATCTCCTGGCGGCGGGTGGCCTCGGCCTGGCGGGCGGGTTGTCGGTCTTGAATCGCCCTTCCTGGGCTTCGCCCACGCTCATCCGGGATGCGGCGCTCGCGGGGCGCTCGAACCGCGCTGCGCGCGCGGGAGCGCGAGTGCTATACTGCCGCGCGTGCCGGGGCGGTCTGCCGTGGCCCGGCGCCGTCAGTTACGAGCGGGGGCGCTCGG
>CAZITS010000295.1:0-6786 GCA_964542185.1 uncultured Pirellulaceae bacterium | reverse complement strand
GAGGGTGGACGCGTGCAGGTGAAGTTACGTTCCAGCAGGTAACCGGCCTGGAAGCCCGCAGTGATCCTCAACCAGTCGCGCTCGGACGCGTTCACGGTGATGTGATTGATCCACTGCTCTTTCAGGTGTTGATCTTGACCATCGCGTTTGGGACAGGTTGGGCGTTGCGTGCAACTGTCGCGGAAGCAGTGAACCCGGTACTGACAGCGATGACGCAACAGAGCTTTGAACAGGCCGACACAAACCACGACGGAAAGCTCGATAGCGCGGAGATCGGAGTAGCCGCACCAGACGATGAGTCGGCTCGGCAATTCCTTGTTTCCGATTTGGATCGAGACGGTGTCATCAATCGGGAGGAGTTTAATGACCCGGGTATTGGGTTTGCGCTGGTGTCGCAATTGAAAACGCTGCCATTGTTTATTTATACCTTGCTGGGTGGGCTGCTTGTCAGGAAAGCGGCAGAGCTACTACGCCTGGCGGACTTGATCGATGGGGCGAGCGTCCAACGAGTGACAGGCGCAGCGATGGAACTTCTGGTTGTGGCTGCGATTGCTTCGCTCAATTTGACCGCCGTTTTTGATGTGTGGAAGGAACTTGGTGTGCTGGTCGTAGCGGCATTCTTGTGGACCGGTTTTTGTTTGTTGGTCGTCGCCAGACGCTTGCTACCTTCTCAGTATTGGTTTGAATTGGGCATCATCAATTACGGAATGTCTACTGGAACGACTGCAACCGGTTTTGTGCTGGCTCGTATTGTCGACAAGAATTTGGATAGCGGTGCCGCTGAAGACTATGCGCTCGCCGCGCCCCTTTCGGCACCGTTCATCGGCGGAGGCATTTTGACGTTGCTCTTGCCAACCTTGATTACCCGCACGGGAATGGCTTGGATCGCGATTCCCTTGGTGCTGGTACTGGGGGCCCTGTTCATGTTGGGCCTGGCGCTCCGGCCGCGTACTGGCAACGCGTCGATTTAAGGCTGTCGTGCACTTCCCGTACACGACGTACTTGGGACAGGCGCACGTAGCTCTCGGGAAGAGTCGTGGAGAAAAAGCCACTCCGAGATCACAGGGCCCGACGACGAGTGGACTGCACCCAGGCATCGCGGTTTGCTTGCCGCCTTCACCACTCGTTCGCACTTTGGCGTAGCAGCCGTGTGAACCTATTTCTTGCGGTGGCGAATCTTGGCCCGCATGCGACGTTTCTTGCGCCCTACTTTGCGGCGTCCTTTACCCGATTTTTTGGTTCCCACCAGCGGTCTCCGCGTCCAGAAAACATATCTTAGGAGTCCCGTATTCTATCCGACGCTGGCGGGGCGCCGCAACCGCCCAAGTTCGCACATTGCCAGATTCCCCGACAGCCATACACGGCTAGGTTGTCAGCCAGTTTCGAGCGGTAGCCAGATCTCGTTTCAAGGCGGCGACATTAGCGGCAAGGCCCTCTTCATGGAGATATTCAACATGGATGGAAACAGGCCCTTTAAATCCACTTTGGCGCAGTTGGCGGGCGAAGGCCGGATCAATCTGACCCGTTCCGAACGGGACGTTCTTGATGCGCCACTTCGAATCGTATTTTTCCCAGATAAAGTCTTTCAAAAAGACAGATCCCAGGTGAGGTCGTGCGAGGTTGAAGTGAAGAGGCCAGGCCAGACCTCCTTCCACGGTGGCGTGGCGGATGTCAAAAGCAATTGCCAGGTCTTTCACGGCAAAGTCTTTCACGACCTCGTGGAGGTCCCAGATGGCACAACCAAAGATATTTGCACCGGCATGGTTCTGGTAAATACCTTGTAATCCCAATTCACGATGTAGCGCCACCAAATCTTTGACTTGAGCGCGAATCTGGTTGATCTGTTGGATCACGGGGAGGTCGAGATCGTAACGGAAGTACTTCATGCGATACCGTTTGATTCCCAGTTGGCTGGCGGTGCGTAGAACCTTTTCTGTATCTGGTTGATTCAGGTGATGGACGCTGGAAGCCATCAGACCAATTTCGAGGTTATGTGTACGGAGTGCTTCAACCAGTTTGGGAAGGTCGTCTTGAACGCGTTCAGGCAAGACCTGGCCGCCCTCCCGAACGGTTGCTTCGATGCCGTCAAATCCCAGGTCGGCCACAGTTTCGGCTAACTGCCGATACGACAGCTTTTGAATGGACTTGACGAAGGCGCAAAACATGTAGTTGGATGCGGGCGGCTGTGCTGCGGCACTGCCGTTTTGTTTTGCTGCCAGCAGTGCTGCTGTGCTGGCGGCGGTACCGGCTATGAGTTTACGTCGGTCGAGTGCCATCCCCGCGTCTCCCTGACTGGTGTTTTGTCTAAAGGTTGCCGCCGGCTTCCGGGTAGTTTACGATCAGTCCCACTTGCAGGCAGCTGGCCACTTTGGGAGTCCCACCAGTCCGATTCCACCGCAGGCAGCCGCTTTGAAACAAGCTCAACAAGTTCGCCGCTCGGTGAATCGATAGAAGAGAATCGCTTCCGCATTGGTCGGGTACGACTTGGCGCAACGGAGACGCAGTTTCAAGAGCTCAACAGTTTCCAGGAGTATCCAGCATGCGCGCGACGATGTTTTTCTTGCTTCTTCTGATCAGCCTATCAGCCTCTGGCCAGCAAGTCACGCAGGGCCCAAGCCTGGGTCGAGTGAGTCAGCAGGGTGCCGATCCACATTGCCTTTCTAATGCAGAGTTGCCCACGGGTTCCACAGAAGACGCGATCACTGCCACTTTTTCAATTGTTGCCGTCGATCCGCAAACAGGCGTGTGCGGCGCGGCAGTTGCCAGTAAATATCCCGCAGTGGGAAAGGTCGTACCTTATGTGCGTGCGGGTGTTGGGGCGTTTTGCACCCAGCATCATCACGTGCCGCGTTGGGGAGAGCAGGCACTTGACTTGCTCGCGGCTGGCAAGCGGCCGGAAGCGGTGTGTTTGGAATTGCTGGAACACGATCCCGCCGCCGAAATGCGACAATTGGCGATCATCGATCTGCAGGGTCGTGCTGCGGTCCATAATCCAACCCAGGCACCTGATCGCAGTCGCTATTGGGGGGCGCTCACGGGGCGCTATTACTGCTGTCAGGGAAACACGCTGGGCAGTCGCCGAGTGATTACTGAAATGTCCCGAGCGTATGAAACTACAAAGGGAAGCTTGACGGATCGTTTGATGGCGGCATTAGTCGCTGGGGATTGCGCGGGTGGAGATCATCGCGGAAGATTGGCTGCCGGAATTCGCGTGGCCAAGAAAGGAATCGCAGGAGATTGGTTTTCGCTCTACGTCGATAAGAGCGATGACGCGGTGGTCGATTTGTTCAAACGTTATGTGCACGCAAAACACCCCGCCAAAGGAAAGTGGGCGGCTGCACAACCACCGTTCCGGGATCCGTGTCCCCGGCGCGGTGTGTCGCCACCTGCCAGATAAACACCGGGTGCCCATATCCAGGAATCCTCTGGGTTGACCTGGATCGGTTGTGATTCGTCTGTTGTGATGACTCTCTGAAGCCATTCCTTATTGAAAAGAGCAAAATGTCAACCGACCGTTTATTTCGCGTTGTTGCTGATGGCCCGCTGGCGCCAATCATTACAGATACTTTGGCAGACCTTGTCGAATGGTTGCCCTGGGAGGTTGCCGTAAACGGCATTTCCACGACCGATGAACCCGTGGATGGTGTGTATACCTACGGCCATCCCCACCTGGACGGGGCGATGCTGGATCGTCTTCCCGGCGTCAAAGTGATCAGTAACTATGGTGTGGGTGTTGACCATATCAATGTGCCAGATGCGGTTTCTCGGGGTATCCCAGTGGGTAACACGCCGGGAATTCTGAACGGTGCCACAGCAGATATGGCGTTTACACTTTTGATGGCTGGGGCGCGGCGTTTGATGGAGGGAGATCGTTACGCGCGCAGCCCCGAATTTACCGTCTATGATCCTGGGTATATGTTAGGCCGAGAAGTACACGGTGCCACGTTAGGCATCATCGGTATGGGGCGCATCGGCGAACAAATTGCCCGCCGGGCAAGTGGTTTTGATATGACTGTTTTGTATCACAATCGCAATCGGAATGAGTCTGCCGAACAAACGCTTGGTGTGCGCTATTCCGATCGTGATGACCTTCTTCGCCAGTCCGATTTTGTAGTACTTAGCGTTCCGTTGACCGCGGAAACAGAAGGCATGATTGGGTCCGCGGAGTTTTCGCTGATGAAGTCTACGGCGACCCTGATCAATGTGGCTCGAGGATCGGTCATCCAAACCGAGGCGCTGACTTCAGCTTTGCAGCAGAAGACTATTTATGCGGCGGCGGTGGACGTGACGGATCCCGAACCACTTCCCCGCGACCACCCACTACTGGCACTGGATAATTTGACGATTGCACCCCATCTGGGAAGTGCAACGGAGCAGACGCGTCAACGTATGGCAGAAATTTCGATCGAGAATCTTCGCCTTGGTTTGCGTGGCGAACCGCTGCAACACGTGGTCAGCACGTAATCTGTCCTGATACCGACGCCTTGCGCACCCCGACACGGGGTGGGTTCAGTTCCCGGGCGCAGTCCAGTTGGCGTCTGCGTCGACTGTTAGATGGAATCGATGACCTTGCGGGCGCGGTTCATGAGCGGGGAATCTGGCAGCGCGCTGCCGCGTAAATGGTACGTTGCGGTTGCTAGAATCTGGGGCCTCCAGCCCGGACTGACTCGGTGGTAGTCTTCAAAGATTGAGACGGCATACTTGTAGTCGTGTGCGTCGGTCGCCTTGCGGAAAATGAGGTTTCTACCCAGCCGTTTGAAATCACTGACCAGGGGATTCCGGGTTGCGTAGCTCATCGCTTGGGTTGCTGCCAGCGGTGGGTCCTGGCCGATCTGGGCAAAGATCTGCTGGCAAGATTCCGGGCCGGCTGGGTCGATCTCGGCGGGTTCTAGTTGGTCGATTGCGGTATCGTTCAAACCGGCTTTTTGATCCGCCATGAATTGACGGAATTGGCACATCCAACCAGCTGCTTGCAGTAATAGCAACCCCTGTGTTCTGCGTTCTCTGGCAGTATCGTAGGCGTATCGTAGAGCGCTTGATGAGGTGACCGTATGGATTCCAAAAATGCCAGGCTGGCGCATCATCAGCTCGCCCGCTGCCAGGTGAATTGCGTCCCAGGCCTGCTGAGGTGTGCAGCGTTTCGTTTGTAATTCGTCGGTCAGATGCTGGCAGACGTCTACCGCATTATCGCTGTCGCGTAATAGCGCCAGCAAGCTCTTTGTGGGCCCCGGATCTGTCGCGTTGCCGGTACGGTCAGTGATCATCTGGGCGGATAGTGTGTTGGCTAGTCTTAGGTTTGACCGGTACGTCTGATCTTCAAATGCGAACCCATTTACCTTTTCTTCCTGGCCGTAGTCGAGAAGTCCGAGAACCAGGGATCGCAGGGCCGGTTCGGCGTGGTGCCAGCCGATGGTTTGCAGCGTCCGCCAGGTATTGGTTACGAAAATGGCCTTGTGTCCGATGTTCCGGTAATCGCGTGCGCCGTATTCCCAAAGCCCCGAAATAATTTCGTGTGCGCTGGCGTTGCGAACCAGGGCCACAATAGCGCGATCGGCGCGCGGTGCATCCCAGTCTTCCATGGCAGCCCGGAATTCCCGCCATGCTAGTTGCGTGGAGGGAAGTTTGCCCGTAACGGGTTGCAGCTGGAAGTCACCCTGGTTCGCATCCTGTTCTTGGGAAATCTTGAAGTTGTCGAGGGCCCAGAAGAGCGGCATCAGGCGGTCTGCTGCTGGTGCATCGAGGCTCATCTGGTGCGCCGCATGAATGACAAAGACGCAGTGGAATTTGAACCCCGGCGGTTGCGGATTGACATTGCGGATACCCGCCAGATACAAGGCAGCGAGAAAGTCCCGATAAGGAAGGCCACGTCGCAATTGTTCGGCAATCTGCTCAAAACAGCGCTCGCGAGGTGTATTTTCGATCAGCTGCACAAGTGGCCGAATGTCCTCGCGCAATGTGACCTGGTCCTGTTCTCGGGCCCCAGCTCGAGCAGATTGCGATTGGCCAGTTCCGAGGCAGAGTCCTGGGGCGATGCTGTAGCCGGCAAGACGAGTGAGTAATTGACGACGAGTGGGCATGGCAGACTCCTGGGAAACGGAGGCAAGAATTGTTGTCGGTGATGCCATTCGCGAAGGCGAGTTCAAGGGTTGGTAGGATTGGGCCATCAAAACAATTGATGGCATCAGTCAGAAAGCAATGCGTTGAGTTGGTCCAGCAGGAGTTGAGCAGCGGCTTCGGGATTGTTCTTGAGAACCTGGCGGTAAAACCGAAAGGATTCGTATTCCAGGCTGCAGTACCCACGGTAGTCGATTTCTTCTAGTGCTGTGAAGAACGCTTTCCAGTCAACCCGCCCTTCGCCGAGCAGAGGAAATACGAATTTGCGCAATTCGGGAACGCCGATCCCGTCTTTTATGTGTACATGTGAGATACGGTCTTTGAATTCGTGAATCATCCATTTCATATCTTCCAGGCCGTAGAGGACGTGGTGCGAGGGATCGAAATTGATGCGGTGCGCCGGATGCGGCACTTTTTCCAGTAGATAGCGATGTGTGTAGAAATCGTGCGCGAGCATACCGTAGACAGCTTCCGAGGTGATCGTGGTGCCTGCTTGCGCAGCTGCGTTACAGAAGGTCTCCAGTGCCTCGCACGCTTGTTCCCACGCGGCACCTTCGCTCATATCTTGACCGACCACCACATAGCCCGGCTCCCAGATCGCAGGTCCGGTAAGCACACTGACGGCGGCAATGCCGCACTCACCGGCAGCTTCGATGACGCGGACTGTACGTT
>CAZITS010000294.1:0-6788 GCA_964542185.1 uncultured Pirellulaceae bacterium | reverse complement strand
ATGTGTTAGAATCGTAGGTATGTTACGAACACTTTCCATTACGTTGGTGTGCCTGGTCCTGGTCGGCTTGTCCGTGACGGCAGGGCTTTGCGACGAACCACCCAAGAAGGGGCGAATCCTCTTTGAAAGGGATGTGTTTCCCCTGCTCAAGTCGCGCTGCGGAGTCTGCCATTTTGGTGATCAACCGAAAGGTGGGCTGGACCTGTCTCGGCGGGCGACGATTGTCCGCGGCGGGCAGTCTGGCCCGGCGATTCGTATTGCCGCTGCGGAGACGAGCTTGCTCTTTGAGGTGTTGAGCAGCAATCGGATGCCGTTGCGGGGGCCCCGCTTGACGGCGGAGGAAAAGGGACTCATTCGCAGCTGGATCAATGAAGGCGCCGAGAGCGAGTCAATGGACGTTGAAGCCGTCGATGAGGCGGAAGCGACGTATGCTGCCGCGGAATACAATTACTGGTCATTTCAACCGCCTCAGCGCCCCGCCATGCCGGCGGTTCCCGCGCCACAGAACGCGGAGGGGGCGATCGATCGTTTTCTGCTGCAGCGGTTGACACAAGAGCAGCTGCATTACGCGCCCGCGGCATCCCGGACGACACTGATACGCCGGCTTTACATGGACCTGGTGGGATTGCCACCGAGTCCTGCAGCAGTCCGCCACTTTGTGACGGACTGGTCGCCGACCGCGTACGAAGAACTGGTCGATCGGGTGCTGGCCAGTCCGCAGTTTGGCGAACGCTGGTCTCGGCATTGGCTGGATGTGGCGGGTTATTCTGACTCTGCTGGTGTGCTTTCTTCCGATGAAGAAAGGCAATTGATCTGGCGCTATCGCGATTACGTGATTCGAGCAATGAACCGAGATCTTCCCTATGACACGTTTGTCCGTGAACAATTGGCGGGAGACGAGTTGTCGGGCTATTGGGACGAGTATCACGCTGAGGAGCGGTTGTCGGAGGGGGTTGTCGAGGCGCTGGATGCAACGGGATCCCTGCGCACAGGGCCTGATGCCAGTCGTCCGGACTTCAATACGATCAAAAATGTCAAAGGCCTCTATTACTATCCGACGATTGATGCGCAGCTGAATATTCTCACTTCGGCGCTAATGGGAATCACCGTCAAGTGTGCCAAATGTCACAACCACAAGTTCGATCCCTTGACCCAGCGGGAATACTACCGACTGCAGTCGATCTTGATGTCGGCGTACAATCCAGACGAGTGGGTTCCCTTTCGCCGTCGGAACCGCCCGATCGCCTCCCGCAAGCAGGTGGAGTTTGCCGAGCAACGCGCTGGCGAAATTGAAGCGCGTGTGACTGCGTTGAAGCAGGAGCAACAGAAACGGCAGAAGGAGCAGAGGGAGAAACTCTATCATCAGCGTGTGGCCGGAACACCTGAGGCGATGCGGGCTGACGTACTGGCAGCGATCGCCGTGGCAGCCGAGCGTCGCAATCCGTTGCAAAAGTACCTGGCCGATAAGTTTGCGAGCTATTTTCGACCGCCGGATGATCAGCTGGACGCGGTGCTTTCGGAAGTGTTTGCCGATTACAAGCGAGCGGTCGCCACCAATGCCGAGGCGATTGCCGCAGAGCAGCGTCGTCGTGTGTACTTTGATTACAGCTACGCGACGTATGACGTACCGGGCACGCCCCACACGCCGCTGTTGCGGCGCGGCGATGCACAGACCCCTGGTCCCGTTGTTCAGCCAGGGGTTCCAGAGATGATTCGTGCGCTGGAGCCCTTCTCGTGGCGTGCGCCAGCTGAAGGGGCGCACTCGTCTGGACGCCGTTCGGCCCTTGCCGAGTGGCTCACTCAGCCGCGGCATCCGCTCACAGCCCGGGTGATCGTGAATCGCCTGTGGTTGCACCATTTTGGTGAAGGGATTCTCTCCACGGTCGATGACTTTGGCTGGGCCGGGGAAGACCCGACGCACCGCACACTATTGGATTGGCTGGCAGTCGAGCTGGAGGATGGTGGCTGGAGTCTGAAACGCTTGCATCGCAGCATGGTAACATCGGCGGCCTATCGACAACGCTCCTCGGACGGGCATCCCGATGCGGAGCGTGCGGAACAGATAGACCCTCAGAACCGACTGCTGTGGCGACAAAACTTGCGTCGGCTCGAGGCCGAACCATTGCGTGATAGCATCCTGGCGGTCTCGGGTGGTTTGCTTACAAACATGTTTGGGCGTCCGATTCCGGTGGCCGCCCGATCGGATGGGGAGGTGGTTGTCAACGACGGCAAGCTGCCGCAGCGGCGGTCGATCTATTTGCGAAATACCCGTTCCGCACCGTTGTCGATTTTGCAGCTCTTCGATCAGCCGGATATCGAGACGAATTGCGCGCGGCGTTCCCAGTCGACGGTTCCACTGCAGGCGTTGTCGCTGATGAACAGCGATATTGTCAGCAATGCCGCGATTGGGTTTGCTAGTGTTGCGGTGACAGAAGCGCCAGAAGATCCGGTATCATGGGCGTTCGAAGCGGCGCTCAGCCGGCAACCTGACCCCGCGGAACTGGCGACACTCAAGGGGTTTGTCGCGCAACAGGCGCAACACTGGCTGGCTCAGGCGGAGACGCAGCGTATCTGGGAATACGGTTATTGCGGCCCGGCCAGTGACGAGCAGACGTTGCTCACATTTACCGCGTTTCCTCATTTCGGCGATCAGCAGTGGCAGCTTGGCAGGGATTATCCGTTTCAAGGTTCGTTCTGGGCAGGATTGCACGCGACCGGCGGGCATCCTGGCGCGGGCAAACCAGTCGCACTCAAATGGACAGCGCCGGCGGCTGGCGAACTGCATCTGAAAGGTCGCATTGAACACCCGTCGCCGGGAGGTAATGGGATTCGCACCCGGTTCGCGACACGTCGGCAAGGTGTGCTGCAGGAGTGGAGCGTGGCACATGGTGCGAAGGATGTGGTGAGCAAACCGATTTCCCTGCAGGAGGGGGAAGAGGTACTGTTGATCACGGACATGCTGGGCGAGTTAACATCGGATGGTTTTCACTGGTCGTTCGATCTTGAGCTGGTCGATGGAGAGCAACAGGTTGTCGGCAGCTGGAATTCACAGCGTGGGTTCCACGGGCCGGGCGCTGGGACGGATGGCGGACGGATGGCTGCCCGACGGAAAGCCCTGGTCGATCTCTGTCATGTGTTGTTGTCCAGTCACGAGTTTTCGTATGTCGATTAACGTTTGAACTTCGTGTTTACGAGTCACAGATCTGAGAGCAGAGAGATGGAATACACATCTGCGGAACATTACCGGATCTCACGTCGACGGACCCTGCAACAGGTGGGTGCGGGTTTTGGTGGGTTGGTGTTGGCAGATCTCCTTAAATCTGAGGACGCGGAAACAAGACGTATCCATAATTTGCTTCCTCAAGCCCCCGCCCGCTCGCCTAAGGCGCGGGCCGTCATTCAATTGTTTATGCATGGTGGTCCCAGCCAGGTTGATCTACTGGATCCCAAGCCGCAATTGAATCGGTACGATGGTTCGACACCCCCGGCGGAAGTGCGGGATGACGAACAGCGGACGAAGTATCTGCTGGGAACCCCCTTCAAATTCCACAAGAGTGGCCAGAGTGGTGTTGAATTTTCGGACCGCTTGCCCCATATCGCCCGGCATGCCGATCGGATCGCTGTGATCCGCTCGATGTTCACCGAGCATCGGAATCACGAACACGCTATCTGGATGGCGCAGACAGGCCTGATCGTTCCCGGCCGACCGACGTTGGGAGCCTGGGCAGCCTACGGACTCGGGACGGTGAACCAGAACTTGCCCGCGTACGTGGCGCTTCCTGACCCCCAAGGGCAATCGGTCGACGGGATTCGTAACTGGTCCAGTGGCTGGCTGCCACCGATTTACCAGGGCACGGCCTTTCGCAGTCAGGGCACACCGGTACTGAATCTGAAGCCACGGCAGGAAAAACCGGCCGTGGTCGAGGCCGGGAAACTCAATTTGTTGCGGACGCTGAACGCCGGCCACAAAGAACGTCACTCAGGTGAGCTCGAGCTGGATGCTCGAATTACAAACCTGGAACTGGCTGCCCGTATGCAATTGGCGGCGACCGATGCGATGGACATTACCCACGAATCGCTGGCGACACAGGAAGCCTATGGGCTCACAGAGGAGACCACCGCTTCGTATGGGCGGCGGTGTTTGATGGCACGCCGCCTGGTCGAACGGGGTGTCCGCTATGTGCAAATCATGATGAAGGGGCAACCCTGGGATACGCATCAGAGCAACGTAGCCAATACCACGAGTTGTTGTGCGCAGACGGATCAACCTGTCGGTGCGTTGCTGACGGATTTGGCACAGCGGGGGCTGCTGGACAGCACGCTGGTGCTGTGGGGTGGGGAGTTCGGGCGCACGCCTGCTGCGGAATTGCGCGGGAAAGACGCGGGACGCGGAAACGAGGGACGCGACCATCATCCCTACGGCTATAGTGTCTGGATGGCCGGTGGGGGGGTCCGGGGTGGGCAGACGTATGGTGAAACCGATGAGTTTGGTTACCGCGCGGTCGTCAATCGCACCAAAGTATCGGATTATCACGCCACCATCCTGCACTTGCTCGGGTTGGATCACGAGGAGCTTGATTACCGTCACAATGGTCGCAGTGAGCGGCTGACCGATGTCTATCGCGCGCAAGTAATCCGCGAGCTCGTCGGTTGAACGGACCCCTGTCGCTGGCAGCGGTGTTTCTGTGAGGCGGACTGGCGTGGTGGGCGTCAGTACTTTGCGAGGACTGCTGGCGTCCGGAGCTGGGCGGTGCGCCTCCCGCGAATACACGGATTGGCGGGGTGTCCGCAGGCGTGGACTGATCAGCCAGCTGCCGAGATGGTATCATCGACTCTCGGGCCATCGAATTGTGGGCGATCGCGATCGTGCCACGGGTCCGATCGAGACAGGTCGCCGTACCCGTTAGCCAGAATATGCCCGCCAAGAATTCTCGCGCTCGTTATCCCACGCCTCGGCTCTGGTTGCGGTGTTTCAAGCCGTTTCACTCTACGCTGCAGCGGATGCCTCCGAGCTGCCGTCCGGCACTCTTCTACGAAACGTTCTACAACATCGGATCCGGGGCGTTTGTGGCATTGTTCGGCCTGGCGCTGGCGACGCTCAAGAGCGAGGTCTTCACTCCAGGCGGGACGAAGGAACATTTGATGTTCGTGGCGGCCATGTTTGGTGGCAGCAGTCTGCTCAGTCCGCTCGTCGGTTATTGGGGCAAGAACGTCTCTATGCGGTTGATGGTGATTGTCCCTAACCTGGTAGCGGCGGGAATCCTCTTCGCGACTTGCACACTGCAGAACGCGGGCTTTTTTGCGGCGGTCATCGGGGTGGCCTTCATTATCCGTGTTTTTCCGCGCGTGGCTGAAATGAACATGTTTCGCGTGCTTTACCCGGCCACCCATCGTGGTACCGCGGTGGGCTGGGTCAAGGCGGTAGCTGCGGTGTCCGGTCTGTTCGTGACCGTGGCTGCGACATTCTGGGTCATGTGGCGGCCAACGCTTTATTTCGTACCGTACTGGGCTGTCGGTATTGCGCTAGCTTGTTCCGCGTTTGCCTATGCCAGGATTCCCGTGCGGCAGCGTCTGTTGTTCCAGTCGGGTGACGACCGGCCTCCACACCGCGCCTTCTGGTCCGGTGCACGCGTTTTCCTCGCGGATCGGCGATTTGTGCTGTATCAGGTTGGCTTCTTTTTTGCGGGTTTTGCCAATCACATGGCACATGCTTTTGTGGCGGAGTCACTTAAGGTAAATGCGTTGGCCTCGGATCGCGCAGTCTTCTGGATCGTGGCGGTGATTCCAGCGCTTTGTGTGGCGGGCTCGGCACCCCTGTGGGGGCGTCTGCTGGACCGGATGAATCCGATGTCTGGCCGTGCGTTGTTCAATTCGATCCAATGCGTCGCCTACGCGTTCCACTGCTATGGAGGTTTGACCCAGCAGGCCTGGCCGTTTTTCGTCGGTTCGATTGTGCACGCCGTTGGGATGGGCGGCAGTACGATCAATTGGTTGACTGGAAGTCTGTATTTTGCCGACCGTGAACGCGTTACGTTGTACAACAGTATTCACGTGGCGTTGACCGGGCTGCGAGGGCTGTTAGCGCCGCTTGTCGGGGTGTTGATTTACGGCGGGACTGTGGTCCTGGGACCCTGGTCCGTTCCGGGACTGGGGCTCGGTCCGTGGCTATTTGGACTCTCTGCCGCGCTTTCTTTGTGTGGGTCCGTGTACATGGTTTGGATGACCCGTTGGGACCAGGGGTCCTCTGAGGAACCCCTCCCGAAGAGGGGTGTGTCGCCGGGCGCACAGGCTATTTCTTCTTAATTGAGGGCGATTTTCTGGTCGATTTATAGTGTAGCCAAGGTCATCTGTGCGTCGGCTTGCGAAGTCAGGTTGACACACAAGCGCGTCGCAAACGAAAATGGAAGTGTTCAGAACGCAGAATCCAGGGAGATGTCCCATGTTAACAATTACTGGCGGTCAAGCAGGGCGTGGTGCGTATTGTGATGGCGTGTCCCGCCGCAGTTTCTTGAAGATTGGGTCCTTGGGCGTAGGTGCCATGGGACTCAACCTGGCAGATCTGTTTCGAGGCGAGGCCTCGGGTGCGGTGACGCAAAAACACAAGTCGGTCATCAACATCTTTCTGGGAGGTGGTCCCCCGCATCAGGATATGTGGGAGATCAAGACGGAAGCTCCGAAAGAGATTCGCGGCCCCTTCCAGCCGATCGCCACGAATGTTCCGGGAATTCAAATTAGTGAGTGTTTCCCGAAAATTGCGCAGATTATGGACAAATCGGCCGTATTGCGGG
>CAZITS010000293.1:0-6794 GCA_964542185.1 uncultured Pirellulaceae bacterium | reverse complement strand
GCGTGCGTCTGAAGCAACTAGGCTATCGCAGTCTCGCCGGTCACCACATGCTCCATCCCCACCGTACCCAAGTAATATTGCCTGGTACTGGTAGATTTTACACTCGGCGCGTAGATTCATTAATTTTGTAGGCGCAGAACATTTCGTCACAATTCAACGGCCTGGATAATGCGTTACGCGCATTGCTTTCGCCCGTTCCCAACAGTAACGCGCAGCCTACAACTCCTTGGATGCTAGTATCAACACGTCCATAGCCTGTTACTATGAGAACTGTAGTTCTACTCGCAGCTACACGTGTTCCGCTGTCAAAATGCACCCCTGCTGATTACGACTGGCCAGCAATAATGCAATCGTCAACGCGTACCAAGATACGCCCCCAAGGGTTCTCATACCGAGGACGAGATCGAGCGATGTGATGAAAAACAAATACTACGCGAAATTCTTTCGGGAGTTTCTATCACGGCCTCGCGCAGTGGGAGCGTTACTACCAAGTTCACCCCAACTAGCAACGCGCATGGTCAACAGTATCGATTGGAACAGCGTCGAGGTAGCACTGGAATACGGGCCGGGGACGGGTGCGTTCACCGGACACATCATCAAGCAACTCAACCCGGATAGCCGTTTCCTCGCAATCGAACTCAGCCCACAATTTGCCCACCTGCTCACAGCACAATTTCCGCGGGCAACGATCTGCACCGGAAATGTCGCAGACGTCGCAGCTATCTGCGCAGAACACGACATTGGCCAGGTCGACGCGATTGTCAGCGGCTTACCGTGGGCAGTGTTTCACGATCAGGACCAGGAACAATACCTCGATGCGATGATGACTGTACTGCGCCGAGACGGACAATTTGCAACGTTTGGGTACCTGCAAGGCCTCTTGCTTCCCGCAGCTCGCCGTTTCCGTCGGCGTCTCGACAAGTATTTCACCACCGTCGAAGCCAGCTCTCCTGTTTGGTCGAACTTCCCACCGGCAAGCTACTACCACTGTCGACGTTGACGGAATTGCACCCGTGTCAGATAGCCCTTCCGAATTTAAAATACTCGACGAAGATGGACCTTGTTTGGTCATCGCAAAACCCGCTGGAGTACCTACCCAGGCACCACCGCAATACGACAGTCTGGAACAACGAATCAGGCGATTTCTCAAACAACGTGAAAACCATCCCGGAAAACCTTACCTTGGCGTGCCACACCGACTTGATCGCCCTGTTTCCGGTGTCATGCTGTTTGCCCGTAACGTTCGTGCAACACGACGACTCGCTGAACAATTTCAAGGGCGAACCATCACCAAGAAATACTGGGCGCTCGTTGAAGGCCAGTTACCAGCAAGCAGCGGTACCTGGATTGACTGGATGAGAAAAATACCCGGTGTCGCCCAGTCTGAAATCTTGGATCAAGGACATCCAGACGGCCGTAAAGCAATACTGCATTTTCGAGTGCTACGTCAGTCTTCGCAGTGGGCGTGGCTGGAAATTGAATTAGAGACGGGACGAACTCATCAGATTCGATTACAGGCTTCCTCACGGGGCTTCCCAATTCTGGGCGATCACCAGTATGGAGCTACTACGCCATTTGGACCATCCGTCCAGCACAAACGCGAGAAGTGGATCGGACTACATGCACGTAGCATCGCATTTCGCCACCCGATGACCCATATGCACAAACGCAAGACGGCACCCCTGCCCAGCCCCTGGCAGGATCTACTGGATGGTTAGCGAGGTTTTCACAGGTGTCCCGGCAAGAACACACAACACACTTCAACCAACTTGACCAGGCAGTACAATACTCACACACACGGCAACGCTCGCATCACAATCTGTGATGTCACACTGACGCTGCGGCGCTACTATTGATGACACGCCCTCCTCTTGACGACCGACGTAGCGGCCTACCGAAACCTCAGTTTGGATTGGTGTTTCTGTTTCTGGCCGTATCCCTGATCGGCGGTGTCTTCGCAGCGACTCGGTATTTCGGCGCTTATGGTTGCTTCGCGGCGTTACTCGGTTTGCTCTGTGTTGCTGCACATGTAATTGGAAATGCATGGGGGACACAGCTACGGCAAAGTGGTAGCTTGCCCGTCGATAAAAATGGCGTTCCCATACCACTAGCAAAGCAACAGGAAAGGCCGCTTAACCAGGGTGATTTCGCTCCCACCACCCGGCTCAGTCGGCGTCGTGCATTGGGAATGACTGTCACGGTTGCCACAGCTACCGGTATTCTGGTCGGAATCAGCTTCGCCATATACTTCTTTTTCACCAGCGAATCGACCAACACAACGTGGGAAGATTTCGGCGTGGGTGTCCTTGGCTTTGGCATCCTTGGTGGAGTCTGGGCATTTCTTGGAACGAGTTTTCTCTACGTCACCTGGGGTGCCATACGCCAGGCGACGCAAGAATCGGCCAAGTGACTCACCCGGCGAAATCCGTTCGCAAAGTACTTCTCATTGGCGAGTACTTTTATGGCTGCAAAACCCGAGCCCAAAGCTACGATGATCGATCCGGATAAATAACGATCTCAATGCGACGGTTCTTTACACGGCCCAGAGGAGTCGCGTTAGAAACGCGCGGATGGTTCGCGCCGTGGGAAACTGTCATCATCTGATACGTGGGAAAGCGACGCCCGCTGGAAAATTGCTTCAACACGGTTTGCGCCTGGGCTGCTGCCAATTGATGATGGCTGACTCCTCCCACCAAAGGTGCGTTATCGGTGTGGCCTTCTATGCCGATATGGTGCTCTGGATAGTTACGGGCAATGACGGCGGCAACTCGATCCAGCAATTCAACACCGCTGGGGCTGAGTTGTGACAAACCGGCGCGGAATAGTTGATCAGCCGGCAATGCAACACGAATCACATCAGCATCGCGGCGCACTTCCAATCCCGGAATGTTGATCATCTGCAGCGGCTGACCACCACTGCGATTAGCTCTTATCGTCGCGCCTCCTCGTGCGCGCGTTGAAGCCGCCAGTCGATCAACTTTCTTGTCCGCATCCTGTTTTGCTTGTTGCCATTGTCGAGCCAAAGAAGCTGTTTCATTCAACTGCTGTCTTAACAACCGAATCTGCTCCGCCATCTGCTGGCTGCGTTGCTGGTCCTGAGCCAGTCGCATCTGCAAATCCAAATTGTCCTGGTCAAGCTGCCCTAAACGTCGATCACGTTCTTGTAATTGCCGGGCCTGCACTGTACTCGCCTGGCCTCGACCTCCTAATCCCTGATGGGACAAGAAGGGTCGGCCTTCCTGACACCCCACGAAAGCGGGCAGGGTAAAGACGAGCAAGCTGGCGAAACGCAGGATTTGATGCATCATCCTGCTCCCAGGAAGGACCCTGCCATAAACCGGCAAGAGCTCAATATTAGAACCACACACGGAACCCATTTCGGCTACGAAAGAAGCTCAAATAACCGGCAAAGAGTAGCAATGCGTGGCTGGTCCGCCAAGGGCATTTCTCACCTCAAGTAGAAACACTAGTCTCCTCTGTGTGGCCAGAGAACACGGCGGCGATCAACTGAAATCAACCTGGTGCTAGCAATATAGAGCGTGTTCTCAACTAGTCGCCTCGCACACACGCCATCGCCAGCACATCCTCTGCGAGGGCCAAGCCTGCCGCCTGCCGCGATATCCAGTCGCGAACGCCTAACGGCGTCGGTATAATAGGGTTCCAAAGTCCTCCGCTCGGCAGTTCTATTCTGCTAGTCCGAGCGGGCTTCCCGTCTGCTTGTCTCTTACTGCTGCAACCCATTCCATGAAGTTACGCGTAGGCCTTGTTGGCCTGGGTGGTGCCTGGGAAAACCGCTACCGCACAGCGCTGCTTTCGCTGGCCGATCGATTCCAAGTTCAGGCTGTGTGCAGCCCCGTCTCAGTGCGCGCTGAACAGGTTGCTCGCGATTTGGGGGCAACGGTAATCGACGGCTATCGCGCGATGTCAATTCGCTCGGACATTGATGCGATTCTGATGCTTGCCCCAGATTGGTATGGGCCACTACCAATCCTGGCCGCCTGTGAGGCCGGCAAAGCCATCTATTGTGCCGCGGCGTTGGACATCGACCCTGAGCGAGCCATCGAAGTCCGAGAAAAAGTCGATGTTTCCGGTGTCGCTTTTATGGCCGAGTTCGCTCGGCGCCATGCTCCCGCCACGCTTCGCCTGAAAGAATTAATCGTCACACGGCTGGGGGCGCCACGCCTGCTATTCTGCCACCACCGATTGCAAACTAGTGACAAACCCCACAAGCAACGCTACGCACTGCCGCATCCATCGGCAACGAGAGACCTGATCGAACTGGTCGACTGGTGTTCTTGGGTGGTTGGTGACCGCCCGGTCTCAGTCATCGGTACAAACAGGAAACAATCCGACGACGGAAAAGACGATTACCGGGCGTTAAGCCTCGACTTCGCAGCTCCCACAGAGGGCGGAAACGGCCCCGTCGCTCAAATCAGTTGCGGCCAATACTTATCGCCAAAATGGCCAGAAGCAGTTGGCTTCCGACCACCGGCAGAACTACAGGTCTGCTGTGAAAATGGCGTCGCATTTATCGACTTGCCGTCATCACTTGTTTGGTACGACGAGGCGGGACGGCACATGGAATCATTGGAAATGGACCGACCTGTAGGTGAACAACTGCTCACTCAGTTCCACCGCGCCGTTACCAGCCTGGTACGACAAACTCAAGATCTCGACGACGCGTATGCTGCACTTCAAGTCGTTATGGCAGCACAAGACAGCCACGAAGAAGGACGCCGAATTGTTCTGAACTAAAGTGGCGTCTATTCATTCGCAGCGCAAGGCTGACCTGAACAACGCACACGTCGCAAGTCAGCTTTCAGCCGCACACAAACCAGACGTATTCACAACGTCTATCAACTTACGAAGACGATTCGTCAGCGGTTTCCAACGCCACCAGATTTTCCGTCTCGCTAGTCATTTTGCGAATGTCTTCGGTGATTTTCATCGAACAGTACTTCGGGCCACACATACTACAAAAGTGCGCTTCCTTGAAAGAATCCTGGGGCAAGGTCTCGTCGTGGTAGGCCTGTGCCTTCTCAGGATCCAACGATAGGCGAAACTGTTCTTTCCAATCGAAGGCAAATCGTGCAGCTGAAAGCGCATCGTCACGCTGTTGCGATCCTGGGCGATGCCGCGCCAAGTCCGCCGCGTGGGCAGCGATTTTGTAGGCAATAACGCCTTCTTTTACGTCATTGTTGTCCGGCAGGCCCAAGTGCTCTTTGGGTGTGACGTAGCACAACATTGCCGCCCCACTCCACCCAGCGAGTGCCGCACCAATCGCGCTGGTGATATGGTCGTAACCAGGCGCCACATCAGTGACAAGCGGACCCAAGACATAAAACGGAGCACCCTTACAAGTGTCAATCTCTCGCTTCACGTTCATCTCAATCTGATCCATCGGGATATGCCCGGGACCTTCGACCATGACTTGAGTACCACAGTCCCAGCTGCGTTGCACCAACTCACCAATCGTATCGAGTTCCGCAAATTGCGCATCGTCACTCGCATCAGCAATAGAACCGGGCCGCAATCCATCGCCCAAACTCCACGTGACATCATATTCCCGCATGATGTCGCAAAGATCTCCGAAATGGGTGTACAGCGGATTCTGTTTGCGATGTGCAACCATCCACTTGGCGATTAATGATCCACCGCGACTGACAATACCTGTGACACGCTGCGTTGTCAGGTGCAAGTGCTCCATCAAAACGGCGCAGTGCACCGTCATGTAGTCGACACCCTGTTTTGCCTGATGCTCAACCATGTCAAGGAAGTGCTGTGGTTTCATATCCTCGATGTTTCCACCGAGTTCTTCCAACATCTGATAAATGGGAACGGTGCCAATCGGAACCGGCGAGGCGGCAATGATTGATTGACGAATCGCGTCAATATCCTTTCCGGTAGACAGATCCATCACCGTGTCTGCGCCATAGTGGACAGCCGTGTGCAGCTTCTCGAGTTCGCCATCCTGGTCGCTGGTCACGGCAGAATTACCAATGTTCGCATTGATCTTGCACTTTGCAGCAATTCCTATCGCCATTGGCTCGAGGCGCCCCTCAAGGTGCACCTTGTTTGCGGGAATCACCATCCTGCCTGCAGCGACTTCCTGCAAGACGACGTCTGACGATAGCTGCTCGCGTTGGGCAACAAATTCCATTTCCTTGGTAATTGAGCCTTGACGAGCCGCTTCAAATTGTGTGCGAAACATGGCATCCTCCCTGGGCCAGAAAGCACGGTGCTGACTGCACAGTGCGGAGATGTCGTAGAGTAATGTTCCTGGGCGTCATCGTATCGACTGACGTTACGTTGTCAATCGACGGCACTCCTGGGACCGCTGCAATGCGGCCAGGCAAATACCAACCCAGCCCCCCCGGACGACCGCCGATTCGCGAAAAATGGCTTCTCCCAAGACACCCACAAATCCAGCTCCCAACCGCATTTGATGGGGCCGATGACACCACGACCTGCCCATAAGCCAGCGTTGCCAGCAAGCATCGGCCAACACGGCCATACCGCATCTTGCGTCAAAGTAACACGTCCAAATACCCCGAAAGCTATTGGGCCAGGTAGCGAAAAAGATCACGCCGCTGTTGCGGCGTGAGCGGTGCGAGAATTCCATTCGGCATCAGAGACGTGGGAGTCGCGCGGAGCGAAACAAGCTGCTTGCGGGAAATACGTGTTTTCTGATTCTTGGCATCCGCTAAGGTCACACTCGCGGCGTCTTCTTTGACTAACAAACCGTTGACGACACGACCACTGTCAGTAATCGCCGCAAATTGCAAGTAATCGCG
>CAZITS010000292.1:0-6810 GCA_964542185.1 uncultured Pirellulaceae bacterium | reverse complement strand
GGCCTTCGTATTCAGCAATCACCAGACATTTCATAAGGCACGTCTACTCTTGAGGAGGCGTCGCGTCAATCCAGTTCGTGGGCTTGTTTGCGCAAACAGTTGGCCAGTTCCGCAGCGGTCCGCACGAATTCGCAGCTGCGCGTCGCTGCGGTGGTTTCTAGTTGGCGAATCTCCACACGCGGTTCGAGTTCCATGTCCAGTTCTGCGAGTGTCAACTGCGGAATCGTTTGTTTGCGGGCTTTCAGAATGCTGGTCAGAGAGGCGTAACGGGGCTCGTTGAGGCGGAGATCGGTGGGGACCACGGCCGGCAGCGCAACCCGGACGGTTTCCAGGCCGGTGTCAATCTCGCGCTCGACTTGCAATTGACCGTCGACAAAATTGACTTGGGAGGCAAAGGTCGCCTGTGGCCAGTCCAAGAGGGCGGCCAAAAATTGTCCCGCCTGGTTGGCGTCATCGTCGACGGCCTGTTTCCCCATGAGCACCAGACTGGGTTTTTCGCGGGCGACGACGGCCTGTAGGATACGCGCCACGTTCCAGGGATCGAGAGCCAGAGGACCGTCAATCCAGAGCGCCCGGTCAACCCCCATCGCCAGTGCCGTGCGGAGTTCATCCTGGCACTCTGCAGGGCCGATAGTGACTGCCAGGATTTCCGTCTCCGCGTCGTGTTCTTCACGAATTCGCAACGCCTCTTCCACCGCGATGGCATCAAACGGGTTGAGCAGGTGGGGCAAGTGCTCGGTGATGATTCGCTTGCCGTCGGAGTGCACCGTGAGCAGTTGGTCGGCGTCCGGAACACGCTTGCAAGGGACCAGGATTTTCATGGCGCTACTTCGTGCTGCTGGTAGTTCTCGTTCAGCTCGAACGTGGTGGCGTCCGGAGCCGCTGGTGTTGTTTGCAGCTGATTGTACGGCTGTAGGGCTGCTTGTGGAGGGCGACAGGTCAAACGCTGGGTGGTTTCTCTCGGCCTTCGACTTTGCCGTAATAACCGGCGTGCATCTGGTTACAGTGCTCGGCGATCTGCTCGCGCCCCTGGAAACCGGGGACTTCCCAGAACCGATCGGCCTCGATGGCGGCAATATCGTAGTCGGTTTGGCCATCCAGAATCAGATTTGCCATGATCACGCCAATGGTGGGACTCTGCACGATTCCGTGCCCACAGAATCCAGAGCAATAAAACAGGCCGTCGACGTTGGGCAATTTTCCGCAGAGCGGTTTGCCGTCGGGGGTAAAGGTCATGATCCCGGTCGTCATCGTCATCGGTGTCCGTTCATCGATCCAAGGATAACGCTGGCGGGCCGCATCGATCAGTAGCGCGACCTGCAGGTCGTCACGGCGGACTTTCATCGCCGACATATCGAACTCGGTAGGGAGCTGCTGCATGTCAAAATGGGGTGTTTCCTCACCGTACATACCCACGATCAGGCCGCCCGATTCGGGCCGCGCATAGATCCGCAAATGGCGGTCGCGAATCGCCGGGCTGTGTGAGTCGATGGGCCGGTCGGGATCGGGACGCGTCGTCAGGTAGACATGTCCCATGGCGGTCGTTTGCAGCGGTGTATCAACCAGATCGGCCAGCAGGTACGACCAGGGTCCGCCGGCGTTGACGACCGCTGGTGCGGCGATCGAGCCGCGTGGAGTCACCACACCCGTGACACGGTTGTTCTCAGTCACAATGGCTTCCACCGGGCATTGACTTTCATAACGCACGCCCTGTTCCCGGCCCACGTGCAGATAGGCGGCCACCAGTTCAGCTGGTTGCAGGTGACCGTCGGTAGGACAATAGCAGGCGTCCAGTAGATCATCGGTTTTCATATAGGGGAGGACATTCTCGATCTCCTCCGTGGGCATATGGTCGATGTTAAATCCAATTGATTTTCCCATCGTCACGAGATTTTTGATTTCCTCTGCCCGTTCGGATGTCTGGGCCACGCGCAAAGACCCGGTTTGCACGAAGATCTCGACGCCGGCGCGCCGTTCGAGTTCACGCACGATTTCGACTCCATCCATCAACATCCGGGTGGATTCGGCGGTTCCCCGCAATTGCCCCAGGAGTCCCGCTGCCCGTCCGGTCGAACCATTTCCCAACTGCTGTCGTTCCAGGACGACCACGCGACAGCCGCGCTGGGAGAGCTGCATGGCAGTGCTGAGGCCGGCCACGCCTCCTCCGATAACTACTACATCAGCCGTTTGGGGCCAGTCACTCATCTTCCCTTCCTCTCAGCTTGACGCCATGCCTGATACACAGCGGTCGTGAATTGTGCCGGGTTCGCGTATTCCGAGTTCGACATGACGACCACGCCGTGCCGTTGCGCTGGATAAAACACCATCCGCGTGCGTGTTTTTTCCTGGGAACCGTTATGGGAAACACGCAGTCGTTGGCCGCTGCCTTGCAGCATGAATCCCAGACCAATGCCAGTCACCGTACCATCTCGTGTGCGCTGGGGGGTCCACATCCGGGTCGCTGTGTCTGGGGCGACCAACTGGTGATCGATCAGCGCCGCCGTGTAGCGGGCGAGGTCGTCGATGTTAGAAAGGTATCCGCCGCCACCCAGTTTCCAGCTGACGTCGGTGTTTGTGGAACGCACTACTTTGCCATCACGTCGCCGGTAACCGACCGCTCGGTGGGGGATGGACTCCCATTGGTAATCGGGCCGCAAGGTCTGCAATGCCAGCGGGCGGACGATACGATCGCGGATTTGTTCGGCGAAAGGCTGGGTGCCGGACCGCTGGACGACGTTGCTGAGCAGGATGTAGCCGTGTGTCGTATAGGATGGCTTTTCACCGGGGAGACAGACCAGTGGAGATTCTTTGAACAAGTCGAGGGCGTTCATCACTTCTGCGAACGGGTGGGGTATCGAGTACGTGCGCGTTGTGCGAATCACCCGACCGTTGCTGTAATGTACGATGCCACCCTGGTGGCAGAGCAAGTCACGAATCGAAATCGGCACGCCTTTGTCAGGAAATTCGGGCACATAGTGGCGCACGGTGTCGCTGAGCTTCAGCCTCTTTTTTTCCCACAACTGCAAGGTGGCCACTGCCGTCAGTGTTTTGGAGATGGAGGCCCAGCGGAACCGTGTCTGGGAGGTCACTGGAATCTGCTTCTCTCGATCTTCGTAACCGAACCCTTCCAGGTAAACGACGCATCCGTCACGGATCACACCGACCGCGACTCCGACGACTTGTTGGCGCGCCACAGTGGATTTGACGGCGCGGCGAATTTGTTCGATGGTCGCGGGGGCGAGTTTCGGGTCAGCCTTGTCTGCTGCCGGCGCGGATAGCGGTAGTAACGCGTACCCGGCCACCAGCAGGTACCGGGTTGCGGACACGACTCTCGGGTAAACACCGCAGTGTCCAGTCCGCATGATTGATTTCCTGTCAGAGTCTGGCTGCCGGACGCGGATACCGATGGCGACCAACACGCAGGCCATTTGTCGGGAGAAGTTTGGCGCCTCGGGGCGTCTTGGATGGCCCGCAGATTGTGACGCTCCAGACCGATGATTGCAACCATCTGCCAGGCGCCCCGATTTGCAGCGATTCCTGGGACGGGTAGGCTAAGGGAGCTGGGTTGCCCCGATTTGGCGCGGCCTGGAGCCGTCGGGTCTGGTGGCCCGGTGGTACTCTGCCTGCTGACCACAAATCGAGTGATTGTTGATGGCTACGTTGGATGTCATGTGTTGCGACAGGAAACCGGCCGCGGGAGTGGCTGGCCCCTGGCTGCGCGGCGGGATCATTTCCGTCGTTTTCGTCTGTCTCTTGATGGCACCGGGTTTCATCGCACCCTGTGGCCCCGCTGCTGCGGTTGCGGCCGAGGTGGGTTGGGCCCGGCGGCTGGTTCGCAACCTGGTGCCCGGCCGCCAGCCGGCCGACCGTCGGGGTGGACTGACCCGACTGCTACGTCGGCTCGCGCCACGTCGTTCGCAGGAACAAGCCGTGCCCGCTTGGCGCGCTTTGTTTGATGGGACCACGTTGACCGGTTGGCAACCGACGCGGTTTGGTGGTGAGGGTGAAGTGGCCGTCGCGGACGGGCGCATCGAGATGGCATTCGGTTATTCTCTTACCGGGATCACCTATCAGAACGTGTTTCCCAAGTTGGACTACGAGTTGGAGCTGGAGGCGATCAAGATCGATGGAAACGATTTTTTCTGTGGACTGACGTTTCCTGTGGAGCAGTCCTACTGCAGTCTGATTGTCGGAGGTTGGGGTGGTGCTGTGGTTGGCATCTCGAGTATCGATGGCAAGGATGCCTCGCAGAATAATACGACGCGGTACATGCGATTCGAGCACGGCCAGTGGTATCGGATCCGCTTGCGTGTGACCGCAGCTCGTCTGCACGCCTGGATTGATGATCAACTTGTGGTCGACCAGCCGATTCAGGGTCGTCGTATCACGACGCGGAGTGAAGTCAATCTCTCGCAACCGTTCGGTATTTGTGCGTATGAAACGCGCGCCGCGTTCCGTAACATTCGAGTACGACGCCTTAACGCCACAGAGATTCGCGAGTCGGAGGGCGCGTCAGCGTCCGGAATGTGATGCATGAAATTTATATGCGGGCGGCACTGCAACAAGCCGAATTGGCGCTCAGCGAGAATGAAGTTCCCGTGGGAGCGGTGATCGTACGGAACGAGCGGATCATCGCCGCCGCCCACAATCAGCGCGAGCAGTTGCGCGATCCGACAGCCCATGCCGAGATGATCGCAATCACCCAGGCTGCGGAGGCAGTCGGTGGCTGGCGGCTGCTGGAATGTACGTTGTACGTCACGCTGGAACCGTGTCCGATGTGTGCAGGCGCGATCCTGCAAGCCCGGATTCCCAGTCTGGTGTACGGTGCCGCAGATCCTAAGGCCGGCGCTGTCTCTTCGCTTTTTCGTTTGCTGGGCGATGCGCGACTCAACCACCGCACGGAGGTGGTACCGAGTGTGCTCGATGAGGATTGCGGTCGTATTCTGAGCGAATTTTTTTCGCAACGGCGACGTGCAGGCCAGCGTCGTATTTCCAGCGAACTCAATTGATGAGCGCTGCAAACCGGGAAAAGCCTTCATCCCAGGGAGCCGGGTTGGCGGGCAGATAGGTTCGTGCGGAGAAACTCTCGCCGACGACTTGGCGGGCTTCTGCGATGCTTCCCAGGTCGCCGCAGGCCACCGCTTGCATCATCAGGTTACCAATGGCGGTGGCCTCGACGGGTCCGGCGATGACGCGGCGATTACAGGCATCTGCGGCCATCTGGCAGAGTAACTCGTTTTGCGCGCCGCCCCCGACGATATGAATTGTTTCAATGGGACCGCCGCTGAGGTCACACAGCCAGTTCAGGACCATCCGGTAGCGAAGTGCCAGGCTTTCCAGGGCGGTCCGAATTGTGGCACCATCGGATTCGGGGATGGGCTGTCCGCTGCGCCGGCAGAATTCCCGGATCGCTGTGGGCATGTCGGCTGGTGCGACAAAGTCAGTGTGGTCGGGATCGATCAAAGAACGCAGGGGTGGCGCTGCAGCCGCTTGTTCGATCATGGTGTCCCAGTCGTACACGCGTCCTGCCTGCTGCCAGCTGCGTCGGCATTCCTGCACCAGCCACAGTCCGGCGATATTCTTCAACAAACGGATCGTATTGCCGACACCACCTTCATTGGTGAAATTCAGACTGCGGCACAAATCACTGATGATTGGCCTGGTCGTTTCAATTCCCATCAGGGACCAGGTACCGCTGCTGATGTAACACCAATCGGGTTGCGCGGAAGCAGTGCCGGTGGCGGGTACGGCCATGACGGCGCTGGCTGTGTCATGCGTGCCGGGTACGACGATTTCTACGTCCTGCAATCCGACGGCTTCCGAGATTTCGGGAAGTAACGGTCCCAGTGAGGTTCCAGGCGCCACGATTTCGCCCAGCATACCGGTAGGGATCTGCAGCTTATCCAGTAGCTCGGTGGCCCAGTTGCCGCTGGTAGGGTTGTAGAACTGGGTGGTTGTGGCGTTGCTGAACTCGTTGGCTTGTACGCCACTGAGCAGCCAGTGAAAAAGGTCGGGAATCATCAACAGGGATTCCGCATTTTCCAGCAGCGGTGATTGTTCCAGTCGCATTGCCAGGAGCTGGTAAAGCGTATTGAGTTCCATGAACTGCAGTCCGGTCTCGCGGAAAATGTCTTCCCGTGAGACAACGGCAAAAGCTTCTTCGAGCATCCCGCGGGTACGGGCATCGCGATAGTGGCGTGGGTTGCCCAGTAATTCTCCGCCACGACCGAGGAGGCCAAAATCAACGCCCCAGGTGTCCACTCCAATGCTTTGGACTTGGTTGGAAAGCTGACTGGCAGCAGCGCGCAAACCGTGTTGGATTTCTGTCCATTGATGTAATACGTCCCAGTACATCCGGGGGCCGACCCACGTGGGACCATTTTCAAAACGATAGACTTCGGTCAACTCCAGTCGTCGCTGGTCGAACGAGCCGGCGACGATACGCCCACTTGAGGCTCCCAGATCGACCGCCAGATAGACGCGGGCTGTTGAGGTCATGGGCCTTGTTCACAGTCCGAAAAGAATGCAGCACAGCCGAACCAGCCAGATCGTGACCTGCTTGTTCGCGAGCGTCAAGTAGGTGAAACTTGCTCCGCCGCGCACCTTTGCAGACTTGGGTTCGGTCGATTGGCCGTTCTGCTTGCTGCGTTCGGTCGTCCTTTGCTGGGAGTGCAATGATGCAGGATCAACCCCTGCGCGTTACGGTCTGGAACGAGTTTATTCACGAACGGACCCAGGAAAAGGTGGCTGCCATTTATCCCGCCGGCATTCACCAGACGCTGGCCAAGGGACTGGGTGCGCGGCTGGGAT
>CAZITS010000291.1:2332-6816 GCA_964542185.1 uncultured Pirellulaceae bacterium | reverse complement strand
GAAGCGACGTGCGGGAGTGAAACGCCGCCCCCACACGATGCGAATGAAATTGTTTCCACCGGCGTCTGCCACACAACAGGTTTGTAGTCGCACTACAGTAGGCGATATATTGGCTGCACTCGTGCGTGATGGCGAGCCGCAGGGACAGCATCCCCCGCAGCGTAGCGCGGCCACGACTGAAACCACACGGCCACTCCCCTGGCGTTAGGGGCGACGGGCCGATTTGACAGCTGGGCACACCGACGTTTCCAGTGGTTGCAGACGGACTAGATCGGAGATTTTGCGAGATGCATGGTAGCTGGTACGAATTACGTGAATTTTTGCACCACGTGTTCCACACGTACAAAACCAAAGGTCGCCCCAACCCGGTTCCTCCGCAGTTTCAGAACGACGCGATCGCGAAGAAAACGAGCTGGGATCCAAACCAGCAGGGCGGCATGAATTGGCGCTCACATAAGCTGGTGAAATCGGACCAAGGGCAACTCCGCGTAAAAGCAACTGCCTGCTTCAGCTGTTGTTCAGGATGTATCGTGTTACCTCTCGGGCTCCTCTTCCTGGGCATGGGCGTAGTTGCTTTCGGAAGGCTCAGTGAACTCGGTGGCGCCATCTGGGGTAGCCTACTAGGCGCCGTATGCGTGATTCTGGGAGTCTCTCTTTTGCTGGGCACCGTGTTGGTGGTCAGCGGGCTGTCAGGTGGAGTCGTTCTATGTCGCCAGGAAGGCTGTTTATGGAAGCGGGGAGTGTACGGCGCCCAGAGGCTCGTGAAAAAGGACTCTTCGTTAGCCCAAGCGGGACATGACCGAAAGATGCCTCTCGACGAAGTCTACGCGGTACAGTTACTGGGCGAATTTGTGTCGCCAGACAAGGTGGAGTCCTTCATGATTCTGACAGATAGCGACGAGACGCTCTACGAACGCAATTTAGAGATGCGACAAAGACAGTACCATTCCTATGAACTGAACCTGGTGTTACGTACCGGCGAACGGATCACCATGATGGACCAGGCAGATGAAGAAGCCATCAAGGAGGACGGCAAGCAAGTGGCCCAATTCCTGGGAGTCCAGCTCTGGGATGTCATCTGAACTCCACCCCAGAGAGCCCCCGCTGTCCAGCACTCTGCCCACCGTATGGAGATAGACCATCCACCATGGGCCGTTCCTCCTCACTTTCTGAAGATCGATTACAACGCTACGCATTGCTCGCGATCTGGGGCTTCATCGGTGCCGGATCTCTCTTGATCTGGTGCTTCACACAGGCGGAGCTGCCCCTGTGGGTGGCCATCGGCGCACTCGTCCACGCCGTGCTGTTTGATGCCCTGATCCGCTTTGGCACCAAAGAAAAACGCAGCCCACTCGACTGGCTTGTGATCTCCCCCTTTAAAGCGCTCTATAAAGCGCTGGCCCTGCTCAACCGCTACCCGGCAGGGTGTTTACCGGTGGGAGTCCTCGTATTTGGCGGCCTGACTCTGCTCGACATGGCGGGATTAGAATGGGCCTGCGCCTTCTTCGCCGTCAGCCTGTTTCTGGTCTGGCTGCGCGTCCTTTGGAATGTCTGGACCAGCGGGCCAACCAGCGACTCCGACGGCTGAACTGGGCCACCGCTCGATTACCCGGCTTCGCGTGCACCCATTTTCTTGCGGATGACCAGATCCAGGTCGTAGCTGGTAAGATCCAGCCGGTTGGCCAGCGCCGACAACAGCACCCGCTCTTCGAAATCCAGATCTCCGTCGGTCACCGCAGCCTCGACCAGCAAACCGAGCCAGCGCGTCGCCACGTCCCGTTGCGGTGACTGTGGCGACTTCAGTGTCCCCGCCAGCGCGTCCTCAATCCAACCGTCGACGACACCGGTTCGAATGCGATTCTTGCTGGCCACTTGTGCAATGGCACGCCGTTCCGCCTCGTCCAGTTTCCCGTCCTCCGCCAGGACGTCGATCGCCCACATCAAGCAGTCGGTTCGGCTCGCCCCATTTTCTGTGGCCGCCACGGAGTCATCGCTCTCTCTCTCCGCCGTCTGTTTCGCCACGGCGGTGCGCATGAGTTCACGCAACTGCCGGGCCCGTTTCGAGCGGTAGGGAGCCCAGTCCTCCAGGACCCAGTCGTACTGCCCGGTGGCCGTGTGTGCCTGACAATAAGGACAGGTGTCGACGGCCAGATCCTCTTCCACCGCACCGCAGGACGGACAGTGGGAAGACTGCATGGCCACATCAAGATTCGACTGGACACCCGCTTGCCGTACCAACACCATCTGGTGACGAAAGCGCTTCCATTTCTCTCCGGCGGAAATCGAGCCTGCCTCTCCCCGCGTGAATAATTTGCCCGCCCAGCGAACATCCAGTAGCGCGTAGTGCTTCTCGGCTTCAATCAAGATCCCGGCCAAATCGAGTGCACCGATGGAGAGGTCACCACGGAACGTCTCCTTCCGGTGCCCGTCATACGAAGCACAATAACCCGGCGAAGCCATCTTGCGCAAAGCGTCCAGCGTCCCCTCGGCATCCGCCATCTCCTGGCGGGCAAAGATCACCGACGCGCGATCTTCCAGCTGCTGTGCGCTGAACGACGCGTCGTACTGCTCCCGATAACTGCGGGCCGCTTTCACCACGCGGCGGGGAACCTTTTCCCGCCATTCCGACTCCTGAGTAATTTCCGACAACACCCAGTCATAAACTCCGCTACGCACCTGGCCGTCACAGGACTGGCATTTCCCGAACTGGTTGAGGACCAGCGTGCTGCCGCAATTTGGACAGTCACCCTCCAGCAGAGCGCCTCGGTTCTCTTCACTCCGCCGTCCGCGCCGCCGCACGAACGACCAGAACTCTGTAAACGACTCCGACGACGCACTTCCGCTGAGCACTTTGCCTGTCGTGGCAGAAACACGTTGATCCACCAGCGACGCCACCAGTTTGACCGACAACACCTCAAAGACACCTCGCGAATCGAACCTCGCCAGACGCGACTGATGGATCTCTATGTCACTCAATTCCTCGCGGTAGCCCAACCTCTGCTGCAGTCGGAATTGGACCGAAAATTTCTCGCAGATCCCATCGGTCACGAATGGTTCAACCGGGCCCATATCCTGTTTCATCCAGGCCTCCTGGATGCGGACAAACGCGCCGTTCACCTGGCTGAGAAAGGCGGACGGATCAAACTGAGGGTCCACCTCCTGAACTTGCTTGACGATCCCTTCATGCGCGTCCTCTGCGGCCCAGCTTTCGTCGTTCCCAACCAAAGGTGGCCCCTGCATATCCTGGTAAATCTCCCACCCCTTGAGACCTACCACGACGGCAATAATGGAAAGCAGAATGGCCGCCGTGCGCGGAGATGCTTTCGTCTCGAAATCAAAATCACCACCACCGCCACTACCACTGCTGTAACTACTACTGCTGTAACTACTACTGCTGTAACTACCACTGGAACTGCTGCTGTACCCGCCACCACCACCGCTATAACCACCACCGCCTCCTGCGCGACCCCAGACGTCGCCCGCAGCAACCAGACAGAGAGACAGGAGCAGTCCGGCCGTTACGCACCAACGCGCCGGTCGCGGTCCGCCGGTTTTGGATGAAATCTTCATTTTCCGATCTCCCACTCGCCCCTCAAAATGCTGCCGGCGGATGTCACGATCGACAACGCCACACCGCTCCACTTCCCCTGGTTACAGCCAGCGGGCCAGCCCGCACCACCGCATGCGTGCCTCGGTCAAGCGCCGGTACCGTTCGCCACGCGCTCTCCACCTGAAGACCGAGCGTCCATGTGTCGCACCGCACTGCTATTTTTGCAATGGAATGACCGCGAGTGCCCGCTGCGCTCCACAGACAAAATACCCAAGGGGACGGTCTTTCCTGTCGGTAATCAACCAGGTGTTATTTTCATAGGTGTTCTGGCGCCGCTGGCCGCCTGGAGCCAGTTCCCCGTATTGTTTGAGCTTTCCGTCATAGCCAACCCAGAAAATCTTGATCGCTACGCCTGAGCGATTACGAAAGAAAACCTCGATATTCTCGCCGCCGCGGGAACGCGGCGCTTCCGCAGCCAACTGGGTCGACTTGAACGTCAGCTGCCGTGTCGGTTCGCGTTCCGCCTCGGGTTCGGGAAATAACGCAACCAGTTTCGCCAGATCCAAACCTCGTACCACCTTGAGCTGGGGTAGCGCCCGCATCAATCGGGCGGCGCCGTCTGCGGTGACACCGGTCTGCCACACGTAGAGCCGCTTCAGATTCTTGAGTTGCCGCAGCTGGACAAGTGCCTTATCGGTCACTTTGGTGCCATACAAATTGAGGTATTTCAGCTGTTGCAGTTGTGCCAGTTGCCCCATCTGCCGATCATCGATCGCGGTTCGTTCCAGGTGCAGCACCTGCAGTGCCTTCAGCCCCTTGAGGTGAACCAACCCTGCGCTGGTGACGCGCGTCCCCTTGAGGTTGAGCGAGACCAGGTTGCGCAGCTCCGCCAGGTACACCAAGACAACGAGGATCGAGGCGTCAGGAAGGGTTG
>CAZITS010000291.1:0-2322 GCA_964542185.1 uncultured Pirellulaceae bacterium | reverse complement strand
CGCCAGGTGCACCAGCTCCGCGTCGCGGAGCTCGCGGCCGCTCAACTGAAACTCCACCTCCAGGCCACTGCGAGCCCGCGTAACCTTGCCGCCCAGCGTGCGGATCGCAGCCAGCGCGGTTTGTTCATCCGCGTGCGCCCCGACCGTCAGATTGTTGAAAAGCAAGCTCGCGACCAGCAACCGAATCATGAAATAACACCGCGGCATCATTGGTCAGACCTTACAGAAGGGGCAGGGGGGTACCGTCACAAATCTGGAAGGGGCGATCCAACTGGTCTGTCAGTTCGCTGTGGTGGTCAATCCCCATCGCTTTGTACACCGTGGCATGAAAATCGGCTGGCGTGCACGCGTCGGTGGCCGGCTGCGCCCCATTGGTGTCACTGCTCCCATAGACTTGCCCGCCCTGAATTCCACCACCCGCCAGTGCCAGTGAAAAGACCGCCGGATAATGATCGCGTCCCCCGTTATTATTGATCTTCGGCGTACGACCGAAATCCGTCAGAAAGACGACCAGTGTCTCCTCGAGCAAGCCCCGTAGTTCGAGGTCCGTAAAGAGGGCCGAGACCGACCGATCAAAGACCGGCAGCAAACGATTCTTCATCTTGGGAAAATGCCCGCGATGGGTGTCCCAGTTGTCCCCTCCACCACCCGCCAGGTCTCCCGCACCGGCGCACACCTGCACCACCGGAACGCCCGCCTCGGTCAAGCGCCGGGCCAACAACATGCTCTGGCCACCGATGTGGTCACCGTACAAGGCACGCACCTGGGGATCTTCGCGATCCAAGTCATACGCCTCCCGCACCGGCGACCCCAACAGCAGATCCGCCGCCATGGTACGGAAGCGATCCAACCGGTCATAATCCTCCTGGCTGCCGACAGCACGCTCCAGTTGGTTCCGCAATGACTGCCGGCTTTCGATCCGCGTCTTTTTCAGCGCCAACTTCAAATCCAGTTCACGACTGGTATAGCGAGACGTACCTCCAAAGGGCTTGCCTGCTGGTGTTTTCATCAGGATTGGATCGTAGTCAGCACCCAGCCAGCCGCCGTACTCTCCCGCCATCAAAGTCCCGTTGTCATACATCGAATAGGGAACCCGAACGGCACCAGGCGTGCCCGCAGCCGGATCCTGAAACCGCGACAGCATCGCCGCCAGCGACGGCCAGTTCTCTCGATGCTTCGCCTTCACACCGCCGGGTGGGTCGTGCGCGGTGATGCTGGTGTACATTCCCTGCTGGTGGCCACCCTGTGTGTGATGTAGCGAACGGACAATGGCCAGTTTGTCGGAGTGCTGCGCCAGCAACGGGATGTGTTCGGAATAAAAGACCCCCGGTGTGGCCGTGGCGATCGTGGCAAATTCACCACGCAATTCGGAGGGCGCCTGCGGCTTGGGGTCCCACGACTCGAAATGGCTGATGCCACCCCAGAGATAAATCACAATACAACGTTTGGCCCGCGGAGCGATGCGGGCACCAGCGCGCAACTGGAACAACGTGGGCAGCGTGAGGCCCGTCAGTCCGACGCTGGACCTGAGTAGTGCGCGGCGGGAGTAAGCAAGCGGGGAAATGGTTGATGCCTCAACAAGCAGAAAGGAGTACAGCGAGAACGCAGTCCCCAGGGACCGCAAAGAACAGGGTAGTCACTTGTGGATCATGGGCAAAAAGCAGATAAGTTTGGCGTGCGATCCTAGCGAAAGCAGAAATCGCTTGTCAATTGCGGACCGCTTGCAGTCTCCCTGCCACCAGGCGGTCTGGCTGCCGCTTCAGCAACTATTGTATCACAACACGCTTCTGTCCAGTTACGTAGCTGGCCACCGCGTCGTCCGGGTCCAGGCAGCCCCTTGGGTCTTGCTCTCGGGAAGATTGTCACTCTGGTGCTGACAGAAAACGCGGCGTGACTGCGGAGTGGCACGTCAGATAACCTGTGCGCAGCGGGCTGGCAATCAGCACGGTCGCCTAACGTGTCTGACGTGCACCGCTGAACTCGCGTCGGCCGACGACGCGTTCACCGTCCATGTACTCCAGCGATCCACTGATGAAGTCGCCGGCAATCGTGCCCCGATAGAAACCAGTGACATTTCTGCCCCGGGCAACTTTGAACGACAATTCAGAACCGATCAGGATGACATCGCGGGCTTGTTCGCCTTCCGAACGTGAACTTCTGTATTCCAGAGCCCATTGCCCGTCCTCGCGGGAAATTCGCAGCGTGTGTCGGTGCGGCCGCCGCGGCCGACTCTTGCTTTCCACAGCCACCTGCCAGGTACCGGCCAGCTCCAGCCCCTCGCTAGCTCCAGCGGCATAGCAGACAAAACCGGTGCTGAACATC
>CAZITS010000290.1:0-6823 GCA_964542185.1 uncultured Pirellulaceae bacterium | reverse complement strand
GCCCCAGCAGATCCCACTGGAGCCGAAACGCGCGCACGGCCCTGGTCATCCGGCTTGCCCTTGGAACGGTCGGCAACTGCAGAGGGAAGCCCTCGGGATGCCTTCGCTACACCGACTTCCGTTTCGGGTACGGTGGAACTGCCAGAGCCACTGGCAACATCAGAGACTGCGCGTGTCGCTGCGGTTGAATCGATCGTCGAAGCGGATCCACAGGTGACGGCAAGTCGTCCTGGGAATCGTGCGCTGGAAGGCGAGCAGGCGCCGTCCTTGATTATTGACAAATGGGCGCCGACCGAGATTACCGTTGGTGAACCGGCATTTTTCCAGATCCGTGTGCGCAACGCGGGCGTTGTCGCAGCACACGGTGTGCGCGTGGTCGATCAGGTTCCGGAGAAGACACAGCTTGACTTGTCACGCACCAAACCGGCACCACAACGCAATACACAAGGGCTGTTGATCTGGGAACTGGGTACGCTGCAGCCAGGAGAGGAGCAGACGGTTTCCTTAAGCCTGGTGGCAACCGCAGAGGGTGAGATCGGTAGTGTTGCCCAAGTAATTTTCCACGCCCAGGCTTCCGTGCGGACGATCGCGACGCGGGCAGATTTGCAGATTCAGCTGGCCCCTCTTGGCGGTCCGATGCTGGTGGGTGACCGGGCCACGATGTCAATGACGGTGACCAATCGTGGCAGTGGGACTGCCCGCGACGTCATGGTGGAAGTTGATTTGCCTGCAACGCTCTCCCATCCTGCCGGCAATGAGCTGGAGAATGCGCTAGGAGATCTGCGGCCTGGAGAGTCCGCTAGCATGGAGCTCGCAGTGGAAGCTGCCCAGGGAGGAGCACGTCAGCCTGTCGCAATTGCCGTTCGATCTCAAAGTCAGACGATGGTCCAGGAGGAGGTTCCCGTCGAGGTACGTGCTCCCCAATTGCGCGTGAAGGCCGAGGGACCTAAACGCCGTTATTTGGAACGCGCCGCCACAATGTCGTTGTCGGTAACTAATCCAGGAACCGCGGCGGCTCGTAATGTTCGCGTCGACGCGGCCTTGCCAGCAGGTCTCGAGTTTGCACAGGCCGATCAGTCGGGCCAGTATTTGCGGGATGAAAATATTGTCTCCTGGCAGATTGATACGATTGCCCCCGGCGGCGAGGTCCTGCTCAGTTTGACGATGTTACCGGTGCTACCTGGTGACCAGGCGTTGCGTCTGACCGCCGAGGGAGACCTGGGAGCGCGGGCAACCAGCCAACGCATCCTGCAAGTGAATCGCCGAGCCGAATTACTGTTTACGGTGAAAGACCTGGAAGATCCGATTGAGGTCGGCAGTGAGACGGCCTATCTGATTGAAGTGCACAACACGGGCACCAAGCCGGAAGCGAGCATTCGTGTTTCTGCCTTATTGCCTCCAGGCATGGAGTACCTTGGCAGTCAGGGGCCACGGCCTGCGACCGTGACCGACACCAGCGAAGGCCAGCAAGTTGGCTTTGGGACGGTACCTTCGTTGGCCGCCCAGGAAACGGTTGTGTTTCGCATCCGTGTGCGCGGTCGCGAGGCAGGCGGGCAAGTGATGCGTGTCCAGCTCTCCAGTGACCAGGTACAGCGGGTTGCGGTGCGCAAAGAGGAGAGCACCGAGGTCTACCTGGATCAATGATCGGGTCGCTGACCAGATGCTCTTGGTGTCGGTCGCGCCGAACCGTTGTCAAGATTCAGGGACAGGTGGTTTGCGCAAAGCCCGCCCCGGGCGTTTGCCTGTGTGTTGTCCTCGATTAAGGACCAATTCTCCGTTGACGATCACGAACTCAATTCCCGAGTTGTATTGAAAAGGTTCGGTGAAAGTGGCTCGATCCATGACCCGCTGGGCGTCAAACACCGTCACATCTGCCCAGTAGCCAGGTACCAGCAGCCCGCGCTGCGGCAGTCCTAATTTATTGGCATTCAGCGAAGTCATTTTCCGAATCGCGTCTTCGAGTCGGAGGTGTTGCTGCTCCCGCACATACCGCCCCAACACGCGCGGGAAGGTGCCAAAGTTGCGTGGGTGTGGGTGCCCTCGACGCAGTGGACCGGAAATCGCATAGGCAGAGCCATCTGAACCAATGGAACACCAGGGTTGGCGCAAGGCGAGCTTCATGTCGCGTTCGGTGTGATGGGCGTAGACCGTACCGACCGAGCCGCCTTCTTCAATCAGCAGGTCGAACAACTCTTCGAGGAGATCAGGGCTTTGCTGACCCCGTGTGCGTAGTGCCATCACACGGTCCATTGTCAGACCCTTGAAACGATTGTTCCCACTGACCAGCATGCGGCCCCAGTCTCCGCCGATGGCGGTGAAGTGGTTGTACCAGCCAGGGAGCCCTTCCAAAATGTCGCGTTTCATACGTTGGCGAGCGTCGGGGTCGCGCAGGCGTTCCAGCATGGCGCCGCGACCGCCCTCATGGGCCCAGGGCGGGATGATGCTCGACAAGTTGTTGTTGCCTCGCGTGTAGGGGTAGACATTTGCCTGGACGTTGACTCCCCGGTGACGGGCCGCTTCGATCAAGGCGATCAACTCGTTCATGCGCCCCCAGAATTGCTGATCGGCGATCTTCAGGTGAATAATATCAACCGGGAGTGCGGCGGTTTCCGCGACACGAATTGCCTCTTCGACAGCCGCGAAAACACCTGTCCCCTCGTTGCGAATGTGGGTGGAATAGATTCCTCCTTGCGCTGCTGTTGCACGACAGAGTTCGATAATCTCAGCAGTCGTGGCCAGGGAGCCAGGCGGCATCATGACCTGGCTGGAGAGCCCCCACGCACCATGCTGGATCGCCTGGGTGACCAGTTGTTTCATCGTTTCGACCTGGTCGCGTGTGGGCCTCTCGAAGGTATCGCCCATCACGCATCGCCACACCGTTCCCAGGCCGACGTAGGAGGCCACGTTGGTAGCAATCCCAGCGGTCTCTACCGTTTGGAAATAATCTTCCAAGGATTCGATCTGATGGACTTTTCCCTGTATTTCAATGGCCCGAGGTGACAACTTGCCTACGCGTGGCGCCATCGAACGTCCCTCGCCGAGAACCTCCGTTGTGACCCCCTGACGGATCTTGCTTTGGGCATTTCCATCCTGCAACAAGAGCGTGTCGGAGTGCGAATGCATGTCAATGAATCCGGGCGCGACGAACAGCCCTCGTACATCGAGTTCCTGCTGTCCACGTCCAGAAGCGATCCGCCCGACGGCCACAATGCGCTGGTTCTGTATCCCGATATCCCCAGCAAACCAGGGATTGCCGGTGCCGTCGATGATCTTTCCACCGCGGAGTACCAGGTCGTATTGCGGTTCTTCGCTCTCGGCGAAATTCCAGGGAGTCAACATCCAAATCAGGAGAGACCAGTGCCAGATCGGTGAGTGCCTCATACCTGGTAACCCTCTTCAAGCGTGCCTGTAAGAAGCTAAACTGGAAGTGTTTTCAGAATGAATCCGACTGCGGGGCCCTTGTTCGTAACGATCGTTCTGTTCGTCGCTGTGTTGTTCTCGCGAGCGGTCGAGCGTCCGGCGGGAGTCGCAAGATCGCGGGAACCCGGTGACAGGAGAGGTGGGGTGTTCTCGCAAGTCTACCCGTAACGCGGTTTCCCATGCCAGCAGGTAGCTGCGTTTGCCGCTGGTACTCGCCCCGAGGGAGTTGCAGAATAACCCATGGCGATTGAGTCCACCAATGACGGCAGCCGGCAGCCTGCGAAGGCCAGCTCAACAGCTGTGGAGGAGCCGCCGCCGCATCTTGTTTCGCCACCGCTAAGACACAAGTTGCAGCGTTGCTATGACCACGGCATGAAGCTTGTCCGAGAGGCAGACGGTAAGCCGTATGATTACGAGTATGCGCACACCATGTTTCTGGAGTGCGTCGTCAGCGAACCGGGAAATCTGCTGTTTGTCGACGCCTTTCTTGACAATTTGCAATCCAAATACGAACACAATCTGCGAGGAGCACGGTTTTGGTGGCGAGGTCGTCGCGGGCCGTTCAAGAAAGCAGCCGCCCGGGGTGATTGGGATCAGGTATTACGACTTGGACCGCAGTTGCTATATCGCAATCCCTGGGACTGGCCTGTGCTCCGCGCTATGTCTGACGCATGTGCTGCGTATTATTACAACGAACCGGAATTGCGGTACTTGAAGAATGCGCTGGATGGTCACTCCCGTGATGTGGTTGTGACGAAATATTGCGCCCACGCTTTGATGCGAATGGGCCAGTTTGATCAGGCCATCCTCTGCTGGCACCGTGTTGAGGATCTGCAGGTCGGTGACGTAGAAGCTGCCGAGATGATTTCGGCGCTCACAGTAGAGAAGCATCGTGTGCCGGCAGGATTCGCGGATGCCGAGCCACTTATTGAACGTGTGGGTGCCCCCCGCGCCACCAAAAAACGCGTTCCTGCTGGCGGCGAAAAAAAACTGACGCCCCCATCTGCGGCGGTGAAAGCGCCGGTGTCAGAGCCTGAGCGCGAGAGCGGCGTTCGGCGCCACCCCGGCGTGATTCCTCTCACCGCCCGCCAGCGCCTGGAGCAGGCGGTCCGAGAGGAACCAGGCACCCTTGACCATTATGTACAGCTAGCCGAAGTGCATACTGCGGAGGGACGCTACCAGGACGCGGAAGAGGTGCTGGAGAAGGCGTTGCCGGTGTCGGGGCATGCGCCGGCCATTCTGGAACTCTGGGAGGACACCACCATCCTGCGGATGCAGCAACGGTTGGCGATTGCCGAGCAGCGGGCAATGGACCACCCGGGTAGCGAGGCAGATGAGCTGGTCGAGGGGATCCAGGAAAAGCTGAAACGGCTGGAACTCGATATCTACAGTCGCCGCAGCCAGGTGTCGCCCCAGGACCATGAATTACGCTACCAACTGGGTTTGAGACTCAAAAACCTGGGGAATTACTCCCAGGCGGCGGCTTGTTTCCAGGCAGCTGGCGAGGTGTCCCAATTACAGGCCCGCGCGCTGATCGCCGAAGGGGAGTGCCTGCAGTACCAGAGACATTATGCCAAGGCCCTCCGCTGCTATCTGCAGGCGTTGGATCACACACGTGGCCACGAGCAAGAATATCTCGCGGATCGAAAACTCGCCTTGTACCGTGCCAGCGTGCTGGCGAGCGGCTTGGACCAGGAAGATGTTGCCCGGACGCATCTGGAGGAGCTGGTTGATTTGGAGCCCGAGTACGCGGATGCCCGGCGGCGTCTGGACAAACTCAGTTGAATTCGCCATAAAATAGGATTGGCCCTTACTTGAGAGCCGACAAAACAAGTCTTTTCCGCGTGACGACAGAGACCAGCTGATGCCGAATTCGAGAAGCGCCAAGAAACGCCTGCGCCAGTCCTTTGACCGCCGCGGAGCCAATCGTGCCACCAAGTCGACGATGCGGACCCAGATTCGTAAAGTTCGTGAGGCAGTAGCCGCGGGTGACATCGATACCGCAAAAGATTTGTTCCAACAGGCGCAGCGTAAGATCGATCGGGCAGGTGCCAAACGCGTGATCCATCCCAATGCCGCGGCCCGCACCAAATCACGTCTGCAGCGTCTTATCAAGACAGCCGAAGCGGCCTCGGCGTAGGGTCCTGGCAGACCTGCGCTCTCGATGCGCGGGAACGATCAATGACGGCATTACCGCCGTTTGCTCCGCACGCTGCTGCCTTGGACCCCTCCAGCAGGTGGCTTCAGCAGGCGCGCCCAGTCTGCTTTTGTTGACGAATGGTGGTCAATGGTCCAGAATAGACCCCTCGACGGCAGATTGTCCACGGACTTTTCCGTTCGACTTCCCACCGATCCTCCAGCAGAGGCCTTCCCTGATGAACCGCACTTTTTGTTTCCTCTGCGGCGCGTTGCTGACAAGTTCCACTCTCCTGGCACAGCCCAGCGTCACGCATTCCACGCCACGGGCGGTGACACCGGGCAAGACGGTTGAGTTGACATTGCACGGTGACAAGCTCACCGGGCCCTTGGAAGTCTGGACGAGTTTTGCCGCGAAAGTCGAATTGGCGGGGGGCGATGCCAAGAACTTGAAGTGCAAAATCACGCTCGACGCAGCGGTGCCATTTGGCGTCGGTGGTGTTGTCGTTGGGAATGCGGCGGGAGGAAGTGACCCGCTCTTCCTGGTGGTCGATGACCTCGGTAGTGTCGCCGACAACGGCAAGAATCATGAAATTGCCCAGGCCCAAGTGCTCAATGCTCCGATTGGTGTCGATGGTGTTAGCGACGGAGTGGTGCTGGATTATTACAAAGTCGCCTTGAAGGCGGGGCAACGCATCAGTGTGGAAGTGCTGGCCGGACGAATCAGTTCAACGTTTGACCCTGTATTGAGACTCTTGACATCAACCGGTGCGGAGATTGCGGTCGCCGATGACGATCCCGCGCTCGGTGCAGATTGTCGCTTGAGCCATGTTGCCCAGGCAGACGGTGATGTGATTGTCGAAGTGGCGGACAGCAAGTTTGCCGGTGGTGCCCGTTATCGGCTCCGTGTTGGCGATTTTCCACTCGTCAGCACTGCGTATCCACTGGGCGGACGGGTTGGTTCAACCACCCAGTTTGGTTTTTCCGGTCCGGCGGTAGAAGGCGTGGAGCCGGTGCTTCTGACGGTCGGCAATGGCGGCAGTGGTGGTCAGGTCGGGGTAGCGGCGCGTTTTCCGAGTGGCAAATCGATTGCCTTGGCCCAGTTGGCGACCAGTTCGCTTCCCGAGGTGGTGGAATCTGAGCCCAATAATGATAAAGAGACCGCAACCCAAGTGGCGACCTCCTGTGCCGTGAACGGTGTTCTCAGTTCAGAGAAAGACCAGGACTACTACCGGTTTCTGGCAACCAAAGGACAGCGTTTGACGCT
>CAZITS010000289.1:0-6824 GCA_964542185.1 uncultured Pirellulaceae bacterium | reverse complement strand
CAACAGCGTCAGTATTCGTAACATCATGAATTCTCCTCTGATCACAAAATTGCAGGTCTGCGGTCAACGGACGTACGAAACTGCAAACGGCATGCCATACTGCCAACGCACAACCGCATACACAGCTTGCCTGCGCCCGAGTCATCAAATCGATGCCAGTTGTACTCAGATTGGCGCACCCAGGCAGTCCTAAGCGCCGCTCCGCGCAGCACAATGCCCATCACGCTGTGCCGAACCCGATCCACCCTCACGTTGATCTGGCGGCCCTGTCGAATCTGCTTCCGTCCACAAGGTCGCGTACAACCTGAAAATGGTGATTGGAAACACCGGGCGGCTCGACATCCGCATGCGCGACACGGATCTGTACGACTTTCGTTTCCGTTAACCAATCCGTGTTTTCAAACGCGATCGGCTAGTACCAGCAGACAACTCACGCACCGGACAGCACGCGTTTTACACTGCGCGCCAGTCGATCGAACACGTCTCCCACGGGGTGGTCCGTAATCATATAGGTCCACGTGGCAGCAGGACGCAATAGTTGTTCGCGCTGAAGATCCAAACCGGCAGCGGTTACTTCGGCGGCGTTAAATCTGGCAACGATCGCATCATCGAGACGCTGCAATGTGTCACGATACGCTTTGCTTGCCCGTTGCTGGTACTCGAAATAGGGATCTAACCCACCCAGGCTGAACAGGTGAATCGCATCGCGGGTCTCCGCCATCAGTTCCAGGTGATCTGCCCAGCATTCGTCAATTTGCCAGAGCGCGATCTGTCGCTCGACACGACGCAAGACGGAGCGGCCAAATTGCTGCTGCAGCGCGGCGTAACGCCCCGGTGCGCGATGCTCCAGAATGTAAACCGTCGCGACATCATCCAGGTAGGCTTGCCGCCGCCCCACAAGCGTCTGCCGATGCCCCTCGAGCACCTGGGAATACCTTCGCAATGTGCGACGGATCTCAAAGCACTCCCCCTCAATTACCCGTTGTATGTGCGCCACTTTCTGATCAACTTCTGGATTGGCGAGCGGGGCCGGCGAGTTCCGATCCAGGGGCAATCCACACAATGAGTCCGCGATCCCAAACCGGCACAACAAATCATCTTCCAGGCTAATCACAAACCTCGTCTGTCCCGGATCACCCTGTCTCGCCGAGCGGCCGCGCAATTGATTGTCGATACGGCGACTCTCGTGACGATTGGTCCCAATCACAAAGAGACCGCCTCGTGTACGGACACGATAATCGTCCGTTTGCGTGCTGCCACCAAGTTTGATGTCGATTCCTCTGCCAGCCATATTCGTGGAAATAGTAACCGCGCCAAACTGACCAGCCGCGGCGATGACATGTGCCTCCTCGTGGTCGTTTCTGGCATTCAAAACTCGGCAGGGAATCCCTGCAGCGCGCAGCTGCTCCAGCAATAACTCAGACTCCTGAACGCTTGCAGTACCGACCAGAACTGGCTGACCTGAATCGTGCCTTTGACGCACCAGCCTCACGACTTCGGCAAATTTGGCGGGGCGTGTCGCGAACGTTAAATCGGCCTGATCTTCACGGATGCATGGTTCATGTGTGGGCACGACGGTCACTTTAAGACCGTAGAATCCGTGGAATTCGTCGGCCGCCTGTTCCGCCGTTCCAGTCATGCCACTCAGCTTGTCGTACAAATCGACAAAGTGCTGCAGGGTAATCGATCCGAGAATTTTCCCCGGCCGCTGAATCGCCAACCGTTCTTTGGCTTCGACGGCCGCATGCAAGCCATAGGGCCAACGCCGCTGTGGAGCGGCCCGTCCGGTTAATTCATCAAGTAGCACCACGCCACCATCACGCACGAGATAGTCAACATCCCGCTGCAACAAACACTCTGCGTGCAATGCCTGGTTCAGTCGAGTCAGTAGTGCCAGGCAACTCTCCCCGTGCAAGTCACCACATTGAAGCTCCCGCTCCAGGTAATCCAATCCGGCCGAAGTAAAATGCACGTTCCGCGCGCGCGCGCCAATTTCATAGTGCGTATGGCACTCTAACTCACGGACCAGATCTGCCAGCACACCCACATCGATTGCCGGCTCGGGAATCTCACCGGCGATCACCAGCGGTACGCGTGCTTCGTCGATTAGAATCGAATCGGCTTCATCGATGATCGCGAAATGGTGGTTTCGGTGGACCTGGAGATCCGGTTCCAGGGCTAGTTGATCGCGCAAGTAGTCAAAACCGGCTTGCTGGGCTGTCACATAGGTAACATCACAAGCGTAAGCTTCCCTGCGCACTGCCAACGGCTGCGAGGGCACAACACAAGCCACCGTCATCCCCAGGAACTCAAAGACGGGACCCATCCATGCCATATCGCGCTGGGCCAAATAATCGTTGAATGTCAGGATATGAACGCTACGTTCCGCTAGACCGTTGAGAACCGCGGGTGCGACGGCGGCCAATGTCTTTCCTTCGCCAGTTTGCAGCTGCACCACGCGCCCCCGGTGAAGCGCAACTCCAGCAATCAGCTGCTCGTCATACGGCCGCTGTGACAGAACCCGCTGGGCTACCTCGCGCACCAGGGCAAAAGTCCGTGGCAAACAACTCTCCAAACTGGCACCGGCGACCAGCTGTTGCTTCACATCGTCGACTGCAGACCGCAGTCGATCGTCGGTATACCTCGGCAAATCTGCTTCGTGATGTGCTATTTTCGCCAGCACTCGCCGGTAGGAGCGCAGGCTTACTTCAGTGGCACCACCACGCAGTCGTCCGAACGCTTGAGTCAGTTTGCCGAACATGAATCTGGAACTGCCACTACCATCCACTGCGCTACCATCCAGTGTGCTGCCACAACCTGAAACACTCCTGCTGGACTGTGGTGGGGGACGACAACGCGCCGCATCCGTGCCACCAAACTAGACGCCACTGAATCATTTTCTGGACTGCCGACACGATCACAATATGGTCTATAATTAAAGATCGTGCTGGGAAGTCCAGCCCGTCTAAACAGATCTGCGGGTTTACTCTGTTGATCGCAACCCGTGAATACCATAGCAAACACTGGCAACAGGCACTGGCCATCACCGGTCGTCTGCGCGGAGTAAATCGATGAGCGTTTCCAGAAGACAGTTTCTGAAAGCCAAAGGGGCCGTGTTGACCTTGCCGTTCTTGCCTTCGCTCGCGCGCGGAGCTGAGACCCAGGTCGGGCAAGGTCAGCCCAGCAAGAAACTGGTCATGATGTATGTACCCAATGGACTGGTACGACGCTGCTTCTTTCCAGGCGAAGAAGCAGCCACGCTACCCGGTTTCGTAGGGGGATTTAACGCCGATAAAACGAAGAATCAAAAACGAGTTCAGACGAATCCAGGCATCTATCCCCTGGAACTCACCTCGACGATGGAGCCGCTGTCCGAGCACGCACAAGACATCACGCTGGTCACAGGACTCGACCGCACCTTTAAAAATGGACAGGACGTGCATGCCCAAGGTGCCTCGTGTTACCTGACGAGCCTCTCGCCAGTGCAAGCAGCCGAGCAAGGCATTCGCCATCCCAACGGCAGAAGTCTGGACCAGGTGATCGGGGACAAGGTGGGACATTCCACGGTCTTCAAGACACTCGAGATCAGTTGTAACGGGTTCAAGGCAGGTAAAGAGTCGATCTACTTCAACAATATCTCCTGGTATGGCCCGGACAAAATCGCACCGTCCATCAGAGACCCGCAAAAACTCTACGACCGGTTGTTTCTGGCAGACAGCTATCGAAACCACGTGTCGGAGGTGACCGATCTGGTGCTCGCGGACGCCAGAGCCCTTTCCAAGCAGTTGGGGCGCGACGATCGCAAAACGCTTGACGAATTCATGTCGATGATCCGCAACATCGAAATCAGAATTGTGAAACTGCAGAAGTTGCTGGCTGACGCGGACATCTCCGTTCCCAAGAACGAAGTTCTGCCGCGGGGCGATTACATCAAATTACAAGCTGACCTGATGGTCCTGGCGCTGCAAATGGGAATCTCCAACATCTGCACGTTTATGGTCGGCCCCGAGAGATGGGATGCAACCCTGCTCTATGAAGGTGTATTCCCTCAGCCGGTACAACACCACAACATGACCCATAACCAAAAAGGGAACGGTTACAAAGAACTCCAGAAAATCGACCTCTTTCACATGGAACAATACGCCTATATTCTGTCGCGCATGAAAACAATCAAAGAGCACGATGGCTCTTCGCTATTGGACAATGCCCTCGTCACCTACGGTGCCGGTCTGGGAGATGGGGCTACCCATCAATATTATGATCTGCCGCTGATCGTTGCCGGTAAATCACAAGGGCAAGTCAAGCAGGGTCGCTTCATCCAATGCAAGAGCGGCACGCTCAACTCCAATATGTGGCTAACCCTGGCACAACTGATGGGCGTAGAAATCGATCAGTTCGCAGACAGTACGGGCGTCATCTCTGACATGTGGAATTAAGAAACTCACTCCATGATTGCAGAACCGCGCATTGGCAATAGTTGGCTGCCCATCTTGCTCCTGGTTACTGTTTCGGTAACGGCTGGTGCGGGTGATGAATTCGACCCATTCCTGAAGACGTTTGTGGCCGAAACGTGCCAGCACTGTCATGGCCTGGAGGAAGCGAATGGAAAGATCAATCTCCAGGAACTCACGACCGCGGCACAATTTCTTGAGCGCCCCCAACTTCTCGAGAAAATGATTCGCGTCATCGATGCCTATGACATGCCGCCAGCGAGTGAACCCAAATTGGAGGAACCGGTGCGCGGCAAGGTGCTCGCCGGATTGAAGCGGATGCTCCGCACGGCGGCAGCAAATCAGCAGCAAGCGCCTGCACCAATCCGCCGATTGAATCGATTCCAGTACAACAATGCTGTTAAAGATCTGCTGCAATTGAAAGGCAATGTATTCAAGCTGCCTGAAAAATTGATGACGCGGCGCGGCAATTACTTGAATCCCACGTCAGACCAGATGCCCGCTCGTGTCCAAGTGCTCTCCGAGTCGATGAACCCACAGGCCGGATTGAAAGAGGTCAAAGCCTTCCCCAAAGATCTGCGCGCCTCGCACGGTTTTGACAACCAGGCCAATCAACTCACGTTATCGCCACTCCTACTCGATGCCTTTCTGCGACTCAGCGTCTCGATCGTGGAAAGTCCCGACTTCACTGAGAGCCACGTAGGGATTTGGAACAACTTCTTCAAAGCACCCGCTGCGGGAACTCCACTCGAGGCCGCAGTCAGACAACGTCTGGAGCCCTTTTTACAGCAAGCATTTCGCAGACAAATCAAGCCAGAAACTCTGGACCGCTATGCGAATTATGCACGCGCACAAATGGCACAGGAATTATCGTTTACTGACAGCATGAAGAAAGTTGTCGCGGCGGTTCTGTCATCGCCCATGTTCCTGTACCGCTACACTTCACCAGAGCGTACGGCGGCATCTTTCGAGCTCGCCTCGAACTTGTCTTTTTTTCTCTGGGGCAGTCTGCCAGACAAAGAGCTCCTGGAACTGGCGGCGGCCGGCCGACTCAGCGAACCGGAAACGCTCAACCGCACGCTGGAGCGGATGTTCGCCGACCCCAAGATCGAACGTTTCCTGGACACCTTCCCCTCCCAGTGGATGCAACTGGAAAACGTGCTGGCAGCAACCCCGGACCCGCAACAGCACCGGCTGTTCAGCCTCGACAAGAACCATCCCGCCAGTTTGCAAATGGTGCTGGAGCCACTGCTTCTGTTTGATGCAGTATTCATCGAAAATCGCCCGCTCGTCGAACTGTTGACCCCGTCCTTCAGTTACCAGAGTCCCTTCTTGAAGCAGTGGTACACATCCGATCTGAAACCACCGCAGATCGATGCGGATCACGTAACCAAAGAAAACCAGCGTCGAGAGCAAACACTCCGATCACTGCGGCAACAGATGGAGACAACCCAGACAGAACTGGAAACCCTCTTGCAGCCGGTCAGAGACGAATTACTGGCAGCGCGGAAAAAAGAGGCCGGTGCCAAAACACCGGTGGACTTGAAGCCATATGCAGCCTGGGATTTTGATGGCAACTTGAAAAGTTCTGTCAACAAACTGGACCTTAAGGCAATCGGAAAAATCACGTACCAGGATGGCATGGTCGTACTCGACCGCGCCTATCTGCAAAGCCAGAACCTACCCATCGATTTGAAAGCCAAAACACTGGAAGTCTGGTGCGAACTGGACAATCTCAACCAGGCGGGCGGCGGGGTAATGGGTATCCAGGGCCCCGGCGATTTTTTTGACACGATTGTCCTGGGAGAACGCAAACCGCGGCACTGGATTTCCGGAAGCAACGGCTTTAGCCGGACCGAGGATTTTCCCGAGTCGACTCCTGAGAAAGAGACACGCCAACGACTGCACCTGGTAATGGTCTACCAGGAAGATGGAACCACTACGCTGTACCGAAACGGACAGCCCTACGGCAAACCTTTCCGCAAAGGCTCCGCAACGTTTCCCAAGAACAGGACCTCGGTGCTGTTTGGATTGCGTCACCTGCCCGCTGGTAGCAACCATTTCTTGTCTGTACGGATCGACAAGGCACGCCTCTACACGCGGGCACTATCAGCCAGCGAGGTTGCGGCAGCGACTGCGGGAGATATTTTCTTCATCTCCAATGAAGTCTTGCTGAAGGCGTTATCTCCTCAACAGAAAACAAAGAAAAGAGCGTTGGAAACCGTGATCCAGGAAACCACAGTCGCCCTGGAAAAAGCACCACGGCCTCAGGATCTGGGAAAGTTGCAGCAAGCAGCGCAACAGAAATTTGAGAACGATTTACGTGGTCAGTTGCGTGCACAGACCTTCGAGCGCACGAAAATAACTGATCCA
>CAZITS010000288.1:0-6828 GCA_964542185.1 uncultured Pirellulaceae bacterium | reverse complement strand
CGGGTCGCAAAGTGGCGAGACACATTCACCCTCGTTGAATACACAGGTTCGGTCCGGTGGCCGAGTGCCACACCTCCCCATGTTACCAACCGCCTACGCCGGGAGGTAGACGAACCCTTCCTGTCAAGCCCGCAGGATATCGCTTTGGACATTCGCCCCGCTTTACGATACAGTCCGGGTACACCCGTTTTGAGGAATCAATTTATGCGAGATCCCTGCTGTAACCCCCGCGATCACTTCCCCGTTGGCCGCCGGGAACTCCTCAAACTGGGCAGTCTCTCCCTCGTCGGCACGCGACTCTCCGATGTCTTGCGGCTGCAAGCCGAAGCGGTCGAGACGCCTTCCGACTTGCCAGCCACTGCCAAATCGGTCGTCTTTGTCTACCAGTCGGGGGGACCATCTCAACACGAGACCTTCGATCCCAAGCCGGATGCCCCCGACACAATCCGCGGTGAATACGGGACGTGCCAGACCCGCCTCCCGGGCGTTCAGTTTTGTGAATATCTGCCCAAGTTGGCCGCCCGCGCCGATCGCTTCTCCATCGTCCGCACCATGCGGCAACACTACAACAGTTGCCACGGAGGTTGCAATTACCTCCTGCATACTGGAACGACCGAGTTGCCGCGCGGTGAAACAAATGCGTCGATCACACGGAACCAAATTGGTGGTCACGCCTGGCCGTCCATCGGTTCGATGATTGCGTACTCCAAAGGGCCTCGTGGCGACAGTGGCCTGCCACCGGTGATCGAGATACCACGCCTCAACCGGATGAACTACCCCGGCCGCGAAGGTGGCCTGCTGGGCCCCCGTTACGATCGCGTCGGTATCGACCTTGCCGCCCCCTGTCATGCGCCCGACGCAGGCGGATCGTGCCCCAACTGCTACAGCCATGACGATCCCAACCTGGATCCCGAGCGGCAGCCTGGGCCCGGTCCCCGCGCCTGGTGGGACAACACCAGTTGTCGCGAGCCTGATTTCCATCTCCCTAACCCGGGCGATGTGGCCATCCCCTCGAATGTATTACGGCAGAGAAATAGCCTACGCAAAACTCTCGAAGGACTGGGCCGACGCATCGATGCAGCAGATCGTTCGGGGCATCTGGCAAAATGGGATTTATTCCGCGGGCAAGCATTGCAGTTTATCCTGGCGTCCCGCCGTCCGGGAAAACAGAACCCGTTTGACCTGGCACAAGAAGCGCCAGCGATGCGAGACCGCTACGGACGGGAAGAATGGGGCCAGGCCTTTCTGGTAGCGCGTCGCTTGGTCGAAGCGGGTGTCCGCATGGTCCAAGTTACTTTGCGCGGCTGGGACACCCACCAGAATGCCTTTCGGGACTTGAAAGCGAAAGCCTTGCCATCGCTGGACCATTGCCTCAGTGGGTTTCTCGACGACCTGGAGGAACGTGGCCTGCTCGACGAGACACTGGTCGTGATGTGTGGGGAAATGGGACGGACACCGAAGGTCCAGCCGATCTCGCCGAACGGGAAGAACGCATCCGGCGAACGTTTCACACCTGGCCGCGACCACTGGGGTCACGTCTTCCCCTGCCTCTTCGCAGGCGGCGGTATTCAGCCCGGCCGCGTCCTCGGACACACGGATTACGCTGCCGGTGCGCCCGCCACAGAGGCCTATACACCGTCCGACCTGGCCGCGACCATTTTCCATTGCCTTGGCATTGGTCCCGATCGCGAGTTCCAGGACGAGACCGGCCGCCCATATCGCATCTATCGAGGGCACCCGATCCCCGGCCTCCTCTGATACCGGCGCTGCGCCACGCGGCTTCTTCTGGCCCGAGTGCGGCGACCTGTTGGATTATCGATGCCAAGGGCACTGCCTTATCCCCACTCCGACACCAGCCACTGCATCCCACACCGAGAAGTGTGTCGGGTAAAGGGAAGTTTGCCGGGTGCCACCCAATGGCCGATGAGCTCACCCGAGGACCACGGCCAGACCATGCCTAGCGTGATTCCGTCCTGCCACGACCACGGCCAGCGCGGCGCACCACGAAGGGCGAAGTCACAGTTTGCGCCGACGTGCCCGCCCTCAATCAGCGGCTGCATGACCGTCAGGAAGCAGATATGCGGAGGTCCCTGCGAAGCCGGATCAGGGAGGTCAAAGAAATCCTCGACACCCACTTTAAGGCTGCGCCCCTGACGCACCAGGTCCTTCAATTCCTCCAGGTCGCCCGCCAGGGCGTTGCCATCTTTATCATGCTGGTAGACGACACGCCAACGGTCACATACGTACCAACGGTACGTGCCATATGGATAAGGCTGCGGCTCCTGCAACACCTCCGTACCGCTCAGCCACTTGACGTGCGAAAATTCACTCAGCGAGTCATATTTAAAAAAGCTGAAGTAGGGCTTATTCAGGGTCTGGCCGCGGTGCGTATGCGAATGGTGGTGTGTCATCAACCCGGCAAATTCGTCGCCGACACCGGCGTACGTCTGCTGAAAATAGAGCGTCTCTTCGTAACCGCGGGCCACCAGGAACAGCCTCAGATCCGCGCCACGTCGCACGGTTGCTGCCACGTCGGCGCGTGCCCCTTCGACGATTTCCATCGCCCCGGTCTGTTCCAAACCTAGCGTCCAGTCTGACTTCATCACACGGACCTCCACGACGTCTGCTCCCGCCGGGGCAGGGCGTTCCTTTTCCATCGCTAAGCGAGGATCTTCGATACGACGCGGCCATGGACGTCAGTCAAGCGGAAATCTCGCCCCTGAAATCGATAGGTCAGTGCTTCGTGATCCATCCCCATCAAGTGCAGGATGGTCGCCTGCAGGTCGTGGACATGCACTGGATTCTCGCTCACACCATATCCCAGCGGGTCGGTGCCACCATAGGTCACGCCAGGTTTGATTCCACCGCCGGCCATCCACATCGTAAACGCATGTTGGTGATGATCCCGGCCAATATATTTCTCGGTGAACACCTCGGCCATCGGTGTTCGACCGAACTCACCACCCCAGACCACCAGGGTATCCTCCAGCAGGCCCCTTTGTTTGAGGTCCACCAGCAACGCCGTTGTCGCCCGGTCAGTCTGACGACAACGTTCCACAAAACTATACCGGAGGTTCTCGGCAGCACTCGAGCCATGGGAATCCCAACCCCAATGGTAAAGTTGGACGAATCGTGCCCCTCGCTCAATCAGCCGACGGGCCAAAAGGCAATTGTTCGCGTAGGACTTTTTTCCGGGCTCCGTGCCGTACAGCTTGTGAATGTACTCCGGCTCGCGATCGACTGCCATCAAGTCGGGAACGCTCCGCTGCATCCGGTAGGCCAGCTCGTACTGGGCAATGCGTGTAGCAATTTCCGGCTGCCCGGTTTGGCGCAGCCGGAGCTCGTTCAAGGTACGCAGACTATCCAACGCCATTCGCCGTTCCGCGGCACCCACACCGGCCGGGTTGGCCAGGAACAACACGGGATCCCCCTGCGACCGCAAACGAACTCCCTGGTGGACACTAGGGAGGAAACCGTTTCCCCACAGCGCCGTGCCACCACTCGGCCCCCGTTGCCCCGAGACGAGCACCACAAATGCCGGCAGTTCCTGACTCTCACTTCCCAGACCATACGACAACCAGGCCCCCAGGCTAGGCCGGCCCAGGATCGCGGATCCGGTCTGCATGAATAATTGCGCTGGCGCGTGATTGAACTGGTCAGTATGCATCGACTTGACGAAACAAAGATCGTCAACCACGCTCCGCAGGTGTGGCGCGTGCTCGCTCAGCCACGCACCACTCTTCCCGTATCTCCCAAAACGAAATGGCGTCCCCAGCAACTTGGGACGACTCTTGATGAACGCAAGTCGTTTCCCCTCAAAGAACTCGGCGGGGCACAACTCGCCGTGCCGCTGTGACAAAAGTGGTTTGTGGTCGAACAGGTCAAGCTGAGATGGTCCACCTGCCATGTGCAGATAGATCATCCGTTTCGCCCGCGCTGGGTGATGCGTTACTCCACCCGCTGCCGTCGCCCCGTCCAACAACGAAGACATCGCCAGTGCGCCCATTCCCGTTACGCACCGGGAGAGCAACTGCCTGCGTGTGTTATTCAGCAGTCCGGTTTTATCCATAACCTTGTCCACCAGATCTCACTTGCTGCCGATCGAACAAATACGAAAGTCGTCCGTTGGCGCGCGGTGTGGCCGCGGCTCAATACTTCATCAAAGTCTCGTCCAAATTTAAAAGCACGTTGGCCACTGTCACCCACGCGGCCATTTCCGCCACCCCAACCAGATTTCCCAATGCAGCTGCCGTGACTCCACCTTCGATCAGAGCTTGCGCCGCTGCTGGCTGCGCGCGATACTGAGCGAGACTGCGTGTGTGGAGGCGGCTCAGTTCCTCGATTTCAGCTGTGGTAGGGTCGCGCGCCGTACACAAGCGAAAACCATAACGCAGTCCCACGGTACAGGATCCGTCGCCCCTTAATTGCATGCGCTGCGCAAGGCCCCTGGCGCATTGCACAAACACCGGGTCATTCAGCGTCACCAGCGCTTGCAACGGTGTGTTGGTACGCGGCCGGCGCTCGACACAAACGCTCCGGCGGGGCGCGTCGAACGCGATCATCGACGGGTAGGGCGCCGTCCGTTTCCACCACGTGTAGAGCCCGCGTCGGTATTGCTGCCCCCGCTGGCTGGTTTTCCACGCAGTGGTGTAACTATGGATCTGCTCATAAACCCCCTGTGGCTGATGGGGAAACACACCCGCGCCCCCCATTTGACGATCCAGCAAGCCACTGACCGACAAGGCGACATCACGGATACTTTCCGCTGCGAGGCGGAACGCGGGACCGCGCCCATACCAACGGTCGCTGGTATCACCACCGCGAACGGCCACTGGGACGTCGGACGACTGTCGATAAGTGGCCGACATCAGCATCTGTCGCTGCAGCGCTTGTAGATTCCAGCCGGTACCCACAAAGTAATCTGCCAGATAGTCGAGCAACCGCGGGTGAGTTGGCGGCGTGCCTTGAATGCCGAAATCCTCACTTGTAGTAACGATCCCCTGTCCAAAAAGCATCGCCCACACCCGATTACTAGTCACTCGGCCCACCAGGGGATTGCGTTTCGACATCAGCCACTGGGCCAACCCGAGCCGATTCCGTGGCCAACTGTCATCCCAGGCATGCCATGCGGCGGGGATGGCCGCCCGGACAGGCGCACCCGGGCTTAAATGGCTGCCCGCCACCAGAACACGGCTTTGTCGCGGTTTCGCCCGTTCCTGCATGACCATTGTCTCAACTGTCAACAGGCCCTGCTGACTGCGGGCCACTTCCGCACGCAACGGCTGCTGCGCGGGGTCGGCGGTACGCAGATACGCGTCCGCAGCGGCCACTTCTTTCGCAGTTCTCATCGCCTCAGGCTTTGCCAGGATGGTAACCACATTCAACGCGGGCAAGTCCTGGCGAACGTCTCCCACCCCGACCTCACCAGTGGACCAGATGCGAAAACGCCCGATTCCGTGACGCTCCCATTTTGAAGCATGTCGTAGACGTACACGAATACGGCTTCCCGCGGACAACATCAACGGATCTGCCAGCACGAACCACGCCTGAGCCTCTCGCTGATTCGTGCACCAGCAGTCTCGCTGCAGATTCAGCGCGTTGACAATCTTATCCTGAGGCTCTTCATATGACGCGAACGCCTCTGCCACTTCGACCGCTTGCCAGGCCGATTGTGGCTGTGTTCCGCAAACAGAAATTTCCAGCGTGCTCAATCCGAAATTGCCGTTCTGCTCATAACGTCCAGGCCCTCCCTTGGGCAAGCTTGGATGATGCAAGACCTCCAAACCCAACGCTGAGAAACGGCCGCCCTCCCATTGGTACACGATCTCGTAATCATCGCGGGCAGGATTCGTGCCACCCACCAGGAAAGAGTGGTCAGCCAATCGGCCAATCGACGACCCGCCGCTTGATCTGGCGTCGGCGACCTTCCAGACCCGCAACCCCCGTTTTTCTTGTGCCTTTAGCCACGTCTGCCGAAAGCCACTGACATCGTGATCCGCGATCTCGGCTTCGAGACGAGCAATGCGGGCGCGCAACGCCGGCGCACCTGCTTGCTTCAAAGGGCTAACCGCCGTGAAACTCGCACCGGTCGCCTCGGTGGCATTGTTGAAAAACGCGTAGAGTTGGAAATATTCCTCCTGGCTCACCGGATCGTATTTATGGTCGTGACATTGGGCGCAACCAAACGTGCTTCCCATCCACACCGTCATCGTGGTATTCACCCGATCGACCACCGCCTCAACGCGGAATTGTTCAAGATCAGTACCTCCCTCGTAACAAAACGGCGAGTTCCGGTGGAAGCCCGTTGCCACGCGCTGCGTTTCCGTCGGGCCAGGGACCAAATCACCCGCTAGCTGGTCGATGCTGAACCGGTCGAACGGCATTCCCTGCAGGAATGCATTGATGACCCAGTCACGGTAAAGCCATATCTGGCGTGCGCCGTCGCCTTCATAGCCATGCGTGTCGGCGTAACGAGCCATATCCAGCCACCATGTTGCCATGCGTTCCGCGTACGCCGGCGATCGCAGCAACCGATCAACGACCCGCTCATAAGCATCCGGCGCTGCGTCCTCGACGAACGACGCGACCTCCAGTGGAGTGGGCGGAAGACCGGTCAAATCCAAGGTAACACGTCGCAACAAAGTTGCCGCCGGCGCTGCACCCGCCGGCTGACGCCTGCGTGTTTCTAAACGATGCAGAATATATCGATCGATTGGCCCTCGAGACCATGTTTGGTTTCCCAACGGGCCAGCGGGAACGACGCGGACGGGCTCGTACGCCCAGTGTGGATCCTCCGCATGGATCGGCATGACAGCCAACCACACCAGA
>CAZITS010000287.1:0-6858 GCA_964542185.1 uncultured Pirellulaceae bacterium | reverse complement strand
GGCTGTCATCGGCTCTACATTCGGAGAAAAGGCGCGGGCATCCAGTTTGCCGTCAATGTAGACACGCAATTCGCTACGGCCAGCTGCGGAATCGATCCCCCGTGTGGCGGTCACTAAATGCCATTGCCCATCCGCCAGTCGCGTTCTACCAACGGCCGTCGCGGTCGGGTTACCAATGCCAAATGCTGCCACATCCTCCACCAGTGTCAGTCCGGAATCATTCACATGTGCCGGATATTCTCCTTGAATCAACGCGTGCCCCATCCACCATTCGGCTCCGCCTTTCAATAACCATTCGGAGTGGTTGCGATCAATCGACGAGCCCCGCGTAACGCATTCAGGCGAAAACCACAAAATCAGCTTCTTTTCGTGCTGGTGCAGGTGCCGCGAAATCGGGCTCAAGCCGTTGGGAAACCGTTTCTTGTTGGGGCGCCATGTGCCGACGTTTAACCAATAGTCCTCGTAGTCATACCACCCCGCGTCGATCCACCAGTAATCAAGCTGCAGTCCTTCACGGATATAGCGATTGATAAACATCAACTGGTTTTCCACGGTGGCGCCCGTGCTCTCCATCGTGAAGGCCGCACTCCCGGCAGCGATCTGTTGTAGTGGCAGGGCCCCATCTGCGGTGCGTGGCACATTGTGGGCCAGCATCCAGCGCCGCCACACATTCTGCGCGCGAATCCAATCACCACCTTGCCATTGCAGCATCGCGATCAAAGGAGTACGGACCTCCTCACCCGGCAGCAACTTGAAATGTGTCCCCTGCTGGCCGGCCTGAATCTCAATCCCCTGCCCCTGGTCACGCGTTAGTGTGGCCTCCCACTGACCTGGCCAACCGATGGCAAAGATGACCCCCCGCCCATTGGCTTCCAGGTTGAAGAACGGGAGATCGTGACTGGCCGGCAACCCAATTTTGGAGGAAAGCCGATGAACCGACTGCGGCCCCAGTCGCGTTTCGCGCGGCGCATAATCGGTCGGATCAGACATCTTGACCAGGGAATGTGGGCTCCCATTGCTGTGATACAAGATGAATTCTCCCTCATTGTCGCGTTCATTGCGAAGGTCCAAAGGCAGAATTTTTTCGATGATGGGAGTCGATTTCTGACTGGCATTTTTGAACAGCAGTTTCCACTCGACAACCGGAAACTTGAGGTACTCGATGGCAACACAGCGCACCTCCAACCCAGTCTCTGGATCGCGGTACTGAAGTGTCAGCTCACGACGATGGTGATCCAAGTCGCGTACCGAATAGGTACGGTCCCAATCACTGAGAAAGTCCTGCGAATGCCGACCCTTATAGACGAAAGAAAAGGGGACCGTGGTGGTCGGTGACTTGTGCAGCGGGCCGGTTGGCATGTCTCCCAGCCAGATCGTCTCTCCGTTCTCCATGGTTACCCGCGCATCTGCCCAATCCGCCTGGTTGAAATCGACGTGCTCCACAATCCCTCCGCCGGCATCTTGTAGCACCAGAGCGAACTGTGTGGTGCCGTCCAGTTCGACACTCACGGGCACACCGGCCATGCCTTCACGCAACACCTTCGAGCGAAACCGCTCCGTGCCAGCCACTTCGACACTGCCGATGATGCGACCACGACCGGCGTTGGAATAGAAGCTTTGCACACGATTGCTATCCACCCCAAGCACCGCGTCAAAGCGCTTCGCGGGACTCGGCAGGTGCACGACAATCTTTCCCGTTGACGGGCAATACAGCCCGCGCCGGAAGGTCTGCTTGTGTATTTTGAGCGGCAGCGCGCCCACCTCAGTGTGATACACCTTGGTAGTCGCCATGTTCTTCAGCAGACGACCCGACTTCATTTCTAGCGAGAGGTAACTCTGCGGGCGCCGCGCTACAACCTGGCCAGCCAACTTGGCCGTTACCCATTGGCGCGTCACACGCAACTCACCTTCGCGCACCGGAACGGCTTCCACTGGCGCCAAACACAACAAGCTGAACAAGGCAACTAATGCCACGCTTTCCGGTCGCGTATCACGAGAGAAATGGAGTGCCATTGGATCTTTCATATCAAGAGAATATCGTTCGAGCAGCGCGTAGCAACCCGCAGTTCAACTGCGGTCAATTGGAGACTGATGCTACTTGTCTTTGGCGCCGCCCAGTGTTACTGAAATCTTGTATTTGTTCTGCAAGTGTGCGTGCGCAACCGACGCGTGCCCGTCCTTGGGAAACTTCTTGCACACCGCCTGAAAGGCCTTGATCGCCAACTCTTTCGAACTCATTTCTTCAAACGTATAACCAATCTGCAGCTGCGCCCAGGGTGCCGAAGCAGGGTGCCCACCCAGCACCTGGTTATAGAGAACGAGCGCTTCTTTCGGCTGCTTGAGGTTGCGATGACACGTCGCCATCCGCTTGTAGTTTTCCGGAAATCGTTCGTCGCACTGACGGTAGGCGCCGATCGCCTCCTGGAATTGCCCCGCGTCCTGTCGCGCGGTGCCAATCGCCCATAACCAGTCTGGAGCATGGGCGACGTCGAGTTTGAGTAATTCGGTGTAAACAGCAATCGCTTCGGGATATTTGGCTACCTCACGGTAAGTTGCAGCCTCCTGTCCCTTCCATTGCACCAGGTGCTCCGCATCCTGCCCGGCAAGTTGCCGGTAGATCGCTAGCGCTGGATCAATCTGCCGTTGCTGGCGATAACTGGACGCAACTTGACTCAGGCCAGTGATCTTATTCTCAAACCGTCGATAGATCGTTCGGGCCTCGTCGTACTTTCCCTGCGACTTGTACCAGGCTGCAAAATGTCCCAGTAGTTCGTCGTCGGTGCCAAACTGCTTGAGTACCTGTTGATAACTCGTAACGACCTGCGCATGCCTGCGTGCTGCGTTGTGCAAACCGATAATCGACAGCCACAATTGACGGCTCTGTACCTTCAGCTTGGGATCCTCCAGATCATCAGGCAACTGTTGCTCGAGGTAGGCAATCGCCTGGTCCGCCAAACGAATCCCTTTGGCCCGTTGCTCATCGCTCGCTGTCATACGTTGGATCGGGCGATTCACATGGGATACCACTTGCAATGCCAGACCAAAGGACTCGTCATAGGTCGTCGCCAAGGCCTCGACACCCTTGAGAAACGCCCCCGCCTGAAAATAGTAGGAAGCCAGCCGGCGTGATGCCTGCTGGCAAATTCCCGCCACCGGGCGACTCCGTTCCGCCTGAAACGTCAGCTTCTTCAAAAGACTGAGGCTCGCCTTCTGGTTTTTCTGGATATCCGCAACCTCCACCAGATCCCACATTCCCTGGGTGCTGGCAATATGCTGCGCGTGGCGTGCCAACAACCTCTGGTAGGCTTTTTTCGCCAGGGCATGCCGACCAATCTGCTTGTACGTGGCGCCGATGTAATACTCGGCCCAAACTGCTTCAGGGGATTCCGGCCAGTAATCGATGACCGATTGAAACCCTTCTTTAATTGCCGTGTTCTGCTTGCGCAAATTGAGCTGGCACATGCTCCATTTGATTTGCACGTACGGCGCGACCACGCTGCGTTCGTACAGCGTGAGATACTTCTCGTACTCTGCCATCGCCACCATCCAATTCTTTTCCGCAAAATACTTTTGAGCGATATTGAGTTGATAACGCTCCACTTCACGCAATTTTGGAATGTGCGTCTTGAGAATCTCATCGAGTGTCTGCGCCGAACCAACGGAAACCAGCGTCAGTGGTACGAGCAGGCAGGCCAGCAGGAACACGGCCTGAGCTACCTGTCGGCGTCTTGAGCAGTCAGCCATTTTGCGTACTCCATGTGTGCATAAAACAACACGTTGGCACCGAGGTGGTAACAGGCATCCGTAATTTCGGCGGAAACACCCGCGTGCCCGTCTGACCAGGCGTCACCGATGTCACCTGGGTGATAATAACACAGCCATCGTCCGTCCTGGTACCAACCCAGCGCCTGCTTGCCGCCGTGGGGTGCCACATAAGGCAAAAAGGGAATCGGAAAGGGTACTCGATGAATAACGTCGTCCAGAGGCACTGGTACTGGCCGCACATCGGGCAACACACGATTCATCATCGAGAGAAACTGATTGTGGAAATGCCGACTACCTCCGTTATCACCAAACAGCATGCCGTGCTTGTCCACCAGATATTCGCGCAAAACTTTCACCTCGTTATTGGACAAAGAGATATTCCGCTGACCGGTCAGATACACCACGGGAGGACTTTTCCCACGCGGAAAATTCGTCAGTTGCGCGATACGCCGTGACTCGGTACGTTCCGCGATCTTGTGTGTCGTCAACTCATAGTACTTGATCAACATGTTCAAATCGCCACCGACGCCATAGTCCTGATCCCAATCTCCTCCCGAGTACTCCAAGCGCATAAAACGCACTTTGCCACGGTTAGTACCACCCGCGAATCCTGCCCCTGTTCCTTGACCGTACCCCGGCGTGTAGGCATGCTCAGTAACCTCTTCCAACTGCAGCTTGACCTCGTCGATCGGGGGCACCTGAAACAAGATCGAACTGAACGGATTGACCACGAACTTCTGGCGAATCACTTTCTGAACTTTGACAACCCGGGCAACCGCTTGTGCCTCGCCCCCGCCAGCCGGGATTTCATAGATCTCGTAACAACCCTGAAACTGGCTGATCATCATGCAAACCAGCACAAACAGAAGTGAATAGCTGATAAATCCAGCCAACGATTGATTCAACTTGTTGCGCCGATGGCCGTAATACCAGGCATTCGGATCACCGGGATTCCAGATCCGCGCGGTCGTCCGCTGCGGGGCAGGCTGCTGCACAGTCCAGGAGGATCCGCACACCTCGTCAATCGACCGCGGATCACGACGTAGAAGCAAGTAGTACTGTGAAGCGGTCTCGAGAATCCAGGTCGTCCAGCAGAGTCCAATCAGAAACAGCGTACCGAGTCCGAGGCGAGCCAACGCACCACGCAATTCATCCCACAGCAAAACGTCGGTCGCGAAAACAAGAAACTGCCAGGTGCAAAGATACGCCACCGTCGCGGTCAGCCAGAAATAACGACCCCGGTGTGCCCTGGACCGCCACGTAACAAACAGAGTACTGCCAGCCACTGCACCAAAAACCAGCCACTGGAGAACCAGCGGTAGCCACTGGGTGCCCCGCCAATCGAGTGCGCACAGCACCCAGAGCATGGCCACCGCTGTGCCACAGACAAGGCGTTTCTTGTTCTCAGTCCAGGGCATCCGGGGCAAATTACTCCCATCATTTGACAACCGCACAAGCTGGAACCGGTGTTCAGCATCCCGGCTTGTCACGCGCCTAGTCTACGCCATCCAATAACTTGTCGAGATTGTCTTCCAACGGGTTTTTCTTGGGATCCGCCTGCCGGGCCTCCCCCACCCCCAACGACTCCAGCACCTGATCGGGATTGGCAACCGATTCACCGCTCGGCGTCACGGCAGTCGCGGTCGGGTCCGCAGTGCTCACAGCAGCATCCTCCGCCACCGTTCCGGTCGCTGCCGCGCCCTCTTCGGCAGCGGAGTTTTTTTTCCTGACCGCGGTCGTCGGATCCGTGTCTGGCCAGAAATAGGGCAGCGCCGTTCCGGCGAACGCCAGTGCGATCGAGGCCACGATCGCGACAACCAGATAGCGGATCAGGTCGCCGTCACCACTCATGCCGATCGCTTCCTGCGGCGTCCGTTCCTGCAGTCCATCCAGGAACTTGCGAATTTCAGCGACCTGACGGTCGTCTGGCCCGGCTGCTGCCAGCGGATCCTGCTCCGCTGGTGCCGGGCTCAGAGGGGGTTCATTCATGGCATTCTCCTTCGCGACCACGGTAGGCCGACTCACCTGCGTCTCTCTTCTTCGAGGATGTGTACGAGGTCGCCCCCCGCCTCGCTGATCGCCTCAATGGCGGGTTCAAAGTACATCGCCTGGGCCTCCTTGTGCACCTTCAGCAAGACCCTCCGGTCACCGGGTGGTGCGTCGCCCAGGATCGCCTCAATCGCGGCAACCAATTGGACCTGTCCGACATTCTGGCCGTTAACGTAGTACCGGTTCTCGCGATCGATCAACACGCTGACCTTGGCAACTCCGGCACTCTGTACTTCCTCGGCTTTGGCCGGCTCCCACTGCAGATGGCTGTCATCTTGCGCCTGCGCCAGAATGACAAAAAAAATCAGCAAGTTGAAGGCGATGTCACCCATCGCCATACTCGGCACCGTCGCTGCGAATTTCCGACGTTTCATCTTCATGGCAAATCAATTGGGCAAGACAATCTGGCGTTCCTCTTCGCGTTGAATCGTGATCACGCCACCCGCGGTCTCGATCATTTCCGTGACCCGCACCCAATGGTGATAGGGTGTTTCCTTCTCGCTCTTGACCACGACGACGCGATCCTCCTGGCGCGGCCGCGCATCCAAAAGCCGACGCAAACGCGGAGGAAATTCACGAGGTGGAACAACCTCGCCATTAAGCAGCGCTGTGGTTCGAGTCAAACGCACTTCGATATTTTCCATCTTCTCCTGCTGTTGATCGATCTCTTCGCTGCGCGGCAATGTCTGGTGGCGTCCACTATCCGGTTGGACTGACGCGCACACCAGAAAAAACACAATCAAGTTAAAGGCAATATCACCCGTCGCGCTGGCAGGGGGCTCAACCAGGAATTTTCGTCCACGGCGCGCGCGCATGATCCAATCCTATTGCCTTACCGGTTGGTCCGAATGCTCGTTAGACACCGCCATTTGCAATGTGACCGATTCGATCAACTCCGTCGCCGACTCTTCCACCTCCAATACAAATCGGTTAATCACACTGGTGAAATAGTTGAAGGCGATAAATGCCGGAATCCCGACAATCAAACCAAAACATGTTGTCAGTAGAGAGACCTGGATCCCACTTGCCGCGGCAGCCACGATG
>CAZITS010000286.1:0-6865 GCA_964542185.1 uncultured Pirellulaceae bacterium | reverse complement strand
AGATGGTTTCACCTGTCTGCGATTGCCAAAGCGATCGCCGAATCTCAACGGACAACTTGAGCGGTTCATGAGATCGGTGAAGGAAGAGCGCCTTGGCCGACGGACTGTCTGCGGTGAGAGATCGTTGCCTAATGCAGTTCGGGAGTTCCTTGAGCACTACTACAGTGAATGTAATCACCAGGGTCTTGAGAACCGACTGCTCGCACCTGATGTAGACGTGGGGCGAGCCGCTGGCGATTGAAGCAACGCGAACGGATTGGTGGGATGCTGCGGTACGACTACCGAGATGCTACTTGAAGGACTCGGAAGATTGATTCGTTGATCTGTGTGTTGTAGCCGGGCCGCGCCAAGTTCCTTCTTGCTGCGGCCGAGATTCACAGCGCTGACCAGGATCTAAAGGCAACTTACCCAACGACTTCGCGGTCGGTCGATTTGCTTCACCCTTCGCGATCGTGTTGCAGAGCGTCAACGGTTCGACCACAATGAATGTCTGCGCGACTTCCCCCCTTTCCCGCCCGAGCCAGATGCAAATTCGAAGCAGCTTAACGCAAGCGACTATCTTTGCTTGCTACGTCGCTACAGCGTCGTTGAGCTATGCAGAATCGGTTGACTATCTCCGCGAAATCAAACCGATTCTCAAATCCCGCTGTTACAGTTGTCACGGCGCGTTGAAGCAGGAATCCGGGTTGCGACTCGATACGGGCGAGTTTATTCGGAAAGGGAGCGACAACGGGCCCATCGCCGTCGCCGGCCAGGTCGACGCCAGTACGCTCGTCGAGCGTATCACTGCCTCCGACGAGATCGAACGGATGCCGCCGGAAGGTGAACCACTCACCAATGAACAAATCGCCCGAATCAAGCGTTGGATTGCCGATGGAATTCGCTCGCCCGACGACGAACGGCCGGAAGAGGACCCTCGGGACCATTGGGCCTTTCAAACGCCGCAGCGAGCAGAACTGCCAAACGTGCGAAATGCCGCCTGGGCGCGCAATCCCATCGACGCGTTCATTGCCGCCGCACATGAGCGATCCGGTCTCGCTCCGCTGCCAGCAGCTTCCCGGGCAATCCTCCTCCGGCGAGTCTATCTTGATCTGATCGGATTGCCGCCAACGCGTGAAGAGCTGCATTCATTTCTCGCCGACGATTCACCGGAAGCCTACGCAACAATCGTCGAGCGCCTGCTCGACAGCGAACACTATGGCGAGCGGTGGGGACGCCATTGGATGGACGTGTGGCGTTACAGCGATTGGTACGGACGGCGGCAGGTTGGGGATGTCCGCAACAGCTATCCGCACATTTGGCGTTGGCGCGATTGGATTATTCAATCGCTGAACAACGACAAGGGATACGATCAAATGGTCCGCGAGATGTTAGCCGCGGACGAATTGTACCCGACTGACGATTCCCGGATACCGGCACTGGGATTTATCGTTCGTAATTGGTTCTCGTTGAACTACGACACGTGGAAGCAGGATCTGGTGGAGCACACCGGCAAGGCATTCCTGGGATTGCGGATCAACTGTGCACACTGTCACGACCACAAATACGATCCGATCTCCCAAAAGGAGTACTTCGCGTTTCGCGCGTTTTTCGAGCCCCTTGAATTTCGCCACGACCGAGTTCCCGGCGGCCCGGCCCTGGCGAAGTACATCCGCTACGGTCCGGGGTCTGGTGCGTCGCTGAAGCCGATCGCTGCCGGTCTGCCGCGCGTCTACGATCTCTACCCCGACGAAAAGACGTTCATGTACCGGTTGGGCGACACGCGTGATCGGTTCGATCGCCCACCGGTTGAGCCAGCCGCACTGGCGATTCTCGGTCGTGCCCCGCTCGCCATCGAGCCAGTCGATCTGCCGCCCACTGCATGGTATCCAGGTCTGAAGCCGTTCGTTCACGAGGAAGAGGCGGCCAGCCGTCGCCAAGCGATTCAGGCAGCAGAGGCCGAACTCGTCAAAGCAACTGCCACGTTTGAACCGTTGGCGGGACAACTGGCCGAAGCCGACGTCGAGCTTGCCGAGGCAAAGAAGAAAGCAGGAAACGTCGCGGCACCCGAACCGCGGTCGATCGACCATGTGATTGCCTGGTGGCGGTTCGAAGGTGCGGATAACGAAGCCGGGTTCCTGGCGGACTCGAGCGGGAAGGGCCACACGCTGCAACGCATTACCGGTGAGGAGACTCCCGCGAAGCCCTTGACACTTGCGCAGACTGGAACCACCAGGGCATTCCTGCCCCAGCTCCCTGGAGAAGATCTGGCCAACCAGCAAGCTGCCGAGTTTCAACAGAACAGGAGCTTCGCTTTTCTTGCGGCGTCGGGCAACGAGCAGTTCTATGCGAATACCTTTGCGCTGGAAGCGTTCGTCCATTTCGACGTTTCGCAGCGGAACTACAACCGAACGGTCGCAGACTACCAAGGCAGTTGGACGTTGCTCCATCGCGGGATCGACGACAAGACCTTTGAATTGCGCGTCCGGTACTTCAACGATCAAGGACAGCTTCGTGATGTTGCCACCTCACACGATGCGGCAAATCTCGGCGAGCCGTTGATCTTACAAACCGGCCACGACTACTACGTCTGCCTGGTGATGAGCGAGCACGCCGTCGTCTTTCACGCCGCCAACCTCACGTTACGGACCCCCCTGCAAACGCTGCAACTGCCGCGGAACTCGAACAGGCACGATTTCGCAAAGCTCGCCCGCCCACCCGCCGAAACTCGCTTCAAGATCGGCAACTCCGATGGCACGGGACGCGTCGACGGGCTGATCGACGAAGTACGCTACACGCGAGGCGGTTTGAACGGCACGCAAATCGCCGCCGCTGTTGGACAGTCATCGAACACCGCCGTCCAGCAAGCGGCAATGAAGGCCAGCGGTCTCCGTCGCAAGATGGAGCCAGCACGTCTCGCGACTGTGGCGACTCGACTGAAACTGGAAGCCGCACAAGCGGATCTCAAGGCGCTCGCGGCACGGATCAAAGCCGAGCGGGCAAGGTTCGACGCGGAGACCGACGATGACAATGTGGAAGGACTTGCCAAGGTTGCAGCGGAAACGGAACACGCAGCGAAGGCGCTGGCGAGCCGGGCCAAACTCGCTCAGGCCAACCAACTGCTGGCCGAATACAAGGTCACCGCTTCGCCCGATCAGAAGAAAGTCAAGCAAGCCGAGCAAGACATTACGGCCGCCAAGAAAGCGCTCACGGACTTGCAGCAGGCGCCGGGCGACAGCAGCGATTACACGCCGCTTGGCCCGCAGTACCCAAAGACAAGCACGGGCCGGCGCGCTGCCCTGGCCAATTGGATCACCGACAATGACAACCCGTTAACCGCTCGCGTCGCGGTGAACCACATCTGGATGAGGCACTTTGGCCGGCCGCTTGTGGAAAGTGTTTTCGACTTTGGGCGTTCCGGAAAGAAGCCCACGCTGCCGCAGTTGCTCGATTGGCTCGCGGTCGAGTTGATGGAACACAATTGGAGCATGAAGCACATCCATCGCTTGATCGTCACGAGCAACACCTATCAGCTTGGCTCGCGTCCCGGGAGTGCCAACCATCCGAACTTCGCGATCGACAAAGACAACCGCCTGTGGTGGAAGTGCGACCGTCGTCGCTTGGAGGCCGAAGTGATTCGCGACAGCATGTTGGCCGCGTCCGGGCAGCTTGATCGTACAATTGGCGGACCCGAGATCGCCGCCACATCCGAGGCGTCCTCATTACGACGGAGCCTCTACTTCACAATCTACCCGGAAGCGGGCGGCGCTATGCAGTTTATGACGCTGTTCGATCCGCCGGATCCCGGCGGCTGCTACCGCCGAACTGACAGTATCGTGCCGCAACAGGCACTCGCGATGTCGAACAGCCGGTTAGCGATCAATCAAGGCCGGCTGTTGGCCGGCGCGATGGTAAAGAAGCTGGCGTCCGCCGATAATGTCGATGACGATTTTGTGATCGGTCTGTTTGAACAGGTACTATCGCGGCAACCGACCAAAGAGGAAGCACAGGTTTGCCGCGAGTTTCTTGCGAAACAGCGCGAGCTCTACAAATTGGCAGATCTCGAAGAGCTCGCCGCGGCCGCTCCCAAAGGTTCGGTCGCACCCGCGCCGGACGCCGGCCAGCGTGCTCGCGAAAGCCTGGCCCGAACATTACTCAACCATAACGACTTCATCACCATCCATTGACCATGATTCATCAGCCGTCGGGCGTTAGCCCACGGTTCCCACAAACATCGAGAGAACCGGACGCAAACGCGTGCCGAGGCCCTTCATCACGATCCAGCAAGTCCCCCCCATCCATTGACTTCTCCTCCACTTGGGCGGGGAACAACAATAGGAGCAACAATGCGTTCTCGCAGAGCCTTACTCGCTGACTTTGGAATGGGCTTCACCGGCCTGGCGCTTGGATCCTTGCTTCACCAGGATGGTATCACGCGAGCTAATGAAACCGGTAATTGGTCGCCGCCAAGTGGGAAACCCCATTTCGCTCCCAAAGCGAAAAGCGTGATCTGGATCTTTCTGTCTGGCGGCTATAGCCAACTTGAGACGTTTGATCCAAAGCCCGCACTGAACAAGTATGCCGGCATGACGTTTCAGGAGACGCCGTTCGAAAACCCGCTCGAGTCGCCGCTGCACGACAAGCGGTCGCGCGCGGTGATTGAAAAGGTTCGCGAGAAGTACTCCAAGATCTTTCCGTTGCAGGTCGACTACAGCAAACGCGGCGAGCTCGGGATCGAAGTGACGGATTGGTGGCCTCACCTGGCAACCTGCGTCGACGACATTTCCTTCGTCCGCAACGTCTGGACGACCGACAACGATCATGCCGCGGAAAACCAGATTCATACGGGCCGGCATAAGCTCGACGAGACCCAACCCAGCATTGGCGCGTGGGTGACGTACGGCCTCGGCACCCACAACGAGAATCTACCGCAGTTCATTGTGCTTGGCGGACCGACCCGTGCCGACACGAAGGAGTCCATCGAGTCGAACTACTTGGGGCCAAAGTACGCCGGCATCCCCTTACAGCTGGATCCGAACAACCCGCTCCCGTACGGAAAGCGGAGCGCGGATGTACTGGCCGCGGAGCAGCGGAATGAATTCGAATTGGCGGGACAGCTGAACCGCCTGGCGGCGGTTGAGTATCCCGAGGATGAAGCCGTACGGGCTCGTATCAAGTCGTACGAGCTTGCCTTCAACATGCAGATGGCGGTGCCGGAAGCAATCGGGATGACTCGCGAGACGCAAGAGTCCCAGCAGCTTTACGGCTTGGACAACAACAACACGAAGGTCGCCGGCCAACGGCTGCTCGCCGCGAGGCGACTGGTCGAACGCGGCGCGCGATTCGTGCAGGTATATCCCAGCCCGTATGGCGTTTGGGACTCGCACAACTCACTCAAGACGAACCATGCCACGCAGAGTGCGAAGGTCGATAAGCCGGTTGCCGGCTTGCTGAAAGACCTCAAGCGCCGCGGAATGTTGAACGACGTTTTGGTTGTCTTCTGTACGGAATTTGGCCGCACGCCAGCCGTCGAGGGACGTGCTGGCGGCGCCGATGGGCGCGATCATCACCCACATGGCTTTACCGTCTGGTTTGCTGGTGCTGGAGTCAAACGTGGATTCATCCACGGGGCAACCGACGAACTCGGGTTCCACGCCGTCGAGCCGGGTCACTACGTCACGGATATCCACGCGACGGTCCTTCACCTCATGGGCCTGGACGGTCGCCGGCTGGAAGTGCCGGGACGAAAACGGCTCGAGATTGACCACGGAAAGCCGATTCGGGAGATCCTGACGTGATCGGTTTGCCTGCGTCAAAATCTCTACGGCGACGTTTGCCCTTTGCCTGCGCTCTCATATTTGCATGTGCGATTCGTGCCCCGGCCCAAGAACCTACCGGCACACCTGTCCGCCCAGGCGCAACGGTCAGCCTCTTGAAAGCCTGGCCCGAAATCGCCAAGGCGCCGAAGGAAAAGCTGGCGACGCTGGAGTTTCTGGTCCGCCCGGACGCCGCCGCCATTGCTCGGCCGCGATCATTCATCATGACCCTGTCCAATCAGGCCGGTCGGGATGCCGCTGGACTCTCCATAACCTTGCAAAACGGCACCGTACTCGGACATGTCTTCGGGACGGCGCTGCTCGCACCCAGGCAGCTCGAACCAAATCGGTGGACTCACGTGGCATTGACCGTAAACACGAAGACGATCAACAAGCAAGCGGCTTTGTGGATTGATGGAAAAAGAGTTCGTGAAGAACTGGTACTGGAGCACTGGCCGCAGTCATTTGAAGTCGCCGAGCTGTTGTCCGACAAATGGAATCTGGGGCGTGTGTTTTCAGGCTCGATCGGTGACGTGCGGATCTCAAGCGTCGTTCGCTATCGAGAGGACTTCAATCCACCATCGAGCCTGCCGCGCGACGACTTCTGCTCGTTTCATCTTGCCGGGAACCGGATTCCGATTCAGTGACGCCTTAGCATGACGCTCAGCCTGGTGACTCATGTTAGACCTACTGAGTCTTCGCAGGGCTGGAACATCTTAGGGTTTCGAGTCAGCGCCAGCCTGCCGATACTTGGGGACAGAATTCTTCAGATGCGGCATGTGTACCTCCCGTTTTTAGGGTCAAAACGGTATTGAACGTTTTGCACATTGAGAAACTGGCCGCGCTGCCGCCCGCCGGCAGGTATCAGAACTTCTTGATAATACAGGAATGATGATTATGCCATCTTCAACTCTACCATCCGAGCCCCGTAAGGAGACCAAGCCCAAAAAGTTGGTGAAAGCCGAAGGTCAGGCAGAAATTTTGGCTGGAGCCCTTGGCCTTGACGAAGATAGTGACGATGAATCGGATGATGACATGATTGGTGCGGGAATGGACCGTGGAGATGGTGT
>CAZITS010000285.1:3010-6881 GCA_964542185.1 uncultured Pirellulaceae bacterium | reverse complement strand
CGACGGCCGGAATGTTATAGTGAGCCGCACTCCTCCGTTCAATCCGCCCGCGCCAGGACCGTCGCCTCTTCGGGAAGAATCGCATGACTCACGACTCGTTAAACGTGTCAGAGCGCCCCACCCACCGCCGCTGGACAATTCTCAGCCTGGCCTGCGGCGCATCCTGGTTTCTCTACCTGCACCGCTACACCTGGAATTTTATCCGGCCGGCACTGCGGGACGAATACGACCTGTCAAACCTGGAGCTTAGCTATATCTACAATGCCTTCAATTTTGCCTACACGGCGGGCCAGGTTCCCAGCGGAATCCTCTGTGATTTCTTTGGTCCCCACATGTTTATGGTGGCAATCATTGTGGCCTGGTCCGTCTCTTTACCTGGCATCGGGTTGACTGGTGGTCATGTGGGGGGACTGTGTGCCGCGCGTGCCCTGTTCGGGATCTCCCAAGCCGGCTGCTACCCGAGCCTGGCCAAGATCTCCAAAACGTGGCTGCCCATCAAAACACGCACCATCGGGCAAGCCATGATCGCCACCCTGTTCGGTCGTGGTGGTGGGGCCGTGTCTCCGCTGATTATGGGTACCCTGTTAATGGCGAGCATGGGCCTTTCCTGGCGCTGGGCTTTGGTAACGATGGGGGCGACGGGCCTTCTTTTTGCAATACTGTTTTATTTCTTTTTCCGCAATCGCCCCGAAGGTGATCCCAACACGAACCAGGCCGAAGTGGATCTCATTTGCGCCGACGATCCTGGCAACACCGAGACCGGAGGCGTACTCAATTTCTGGCACATCATACAGAACCCCAGCATGTGCGTCTTCATGCTACAGCAGGTCGCCAGCGCCGGGGCCGACTTCGTCTACGTCGCCCTGATGGGAAGTTATTTCCTGGATAATGATGTTGACCTGCGGTGGGCTGGACTTCTGGTCAGCTTGCCACTCTGGGGCGGCGCGATCGGTGGTTTCATCGGTGGCTTTGTGAACGATGGGCTGATCCGCATCACCGGCAATCGTCGGTGGGCACGGACCACAGCCGGATTCAGCGGCAAGTTCATCGCGGCCTTGCTGATGGCGTCCATTGTGGTGCTTCACGCCAACCCCTACGTCGTGGGAGGAATGCTGTTCTTTGTCAAGTTCTTTACCGACTGGAGCCAGCCCACCGTCTGGGGAACCTGTACCGACATGGGGGGGCGTTATTCGGCCACCGTATTCAGCATTATCAACACCTGTGGCGGCGTGGGAGGAATCGCTTTGTCACTCAGTGCCGGCGGCATCCTCGATTATTACGCCACCGAGTTACCGGACGGTACGCTGCAAAACAATTACGATCCCCTGTTTCTGGCCATCGCAGCGCTTTACTTATTGAGTGGTATCAGCTGGTTCTTTATCGACTGCACCAATCGCCTTGACAAAGATGAAGTGCCCCAACCCTGATTTTGCCGACGGCACCCCCTCCTGATTCTCTTTCCCGCGCCCCTGAGGAGTCATCACCACCATGCAAGATATTCGGATCGCCGCCGTCAGTATCAACAGCCCGCTCGGCCAGGTCGATCAGGTACTCACCGACACCGGCAACTGGTGCCGGCAAGCCAAAGAGGCCGGCGCGGAGTTCGTGCTGTTTCCCGAGCTGCTGGTCCACGGCCACTGCACACCCAACACCTGGGAGCTCGCCGAGGCGATTCCAGACGGCCCCAGTACGGCGCGGCTGGTGGAACTGGCCCGCGAGTACCAGCTGGTGCTTTCGGTGGGGTTGAGCGAAAAGGAAAACAACCTTGTCTACAACACGCAAATCCTGGTTGGACCGGACGGCTACATCGGCAAACAGCGAAAAATCCACATGTCGCGGGACGAGGTGTTGTACTACAAGGGGGGCATCGAGATGCCGGTGTTCGACATCGGCAAGTGCAAGGTGGGCACGATCATCTGCTATGACAACCAGTTTCCCGAAATCGCCCGGATCCTCGCCTTGCGGGGGGCCGATCTGCTGCTGATGCCGCACGCGGCGCGGGTCCAGATGTGGGACGATACACCGGAGTCAATGGCCGCCGCCCGCGTCCACACGCACGACTATTTCATCTCCAGCTACACCATGCGGGCCCGTGAAAATGCCTGCTACGGAGTCCTGGCGAACCAGGCGGGCCGCGCTGGCTACGTCGATATGTACCCGCGGGATTCTCCCAACCAGCCCCATCACTGCGGCGGTGGCCTGGTGTTCGCCCCCGACGGCGAGTTGCTGGCCTCCACCCAGCGGGAGATCATCGAAGACGAAATGGTCGTCTGTGACCTGACCGCCGAGCGGCTCAGTGGTGAACGCAGCCTGGCCAACTACACGCTCAAGAACCGGCGTCCCGAACTGTTTGGCGAGCTGGTGGCCGAACAGGCTTCCTGCTGAAACTACCTGGCGCACATCGCCGACCCGCTCGGACACGCACTCCACAGGAACGGGAATGGAGAACGTCCAGAAAAAATGGCTGCCACCGCTGCGCGTAGCCGGTATCCGCACCCAAGGCCGCTACGAAGAGTGCGGCCAGCTGTTTCGCAAACTCAGTCGGCACGTGGGGCGGTTTGCCAATGGTAAACCGCCCTGTCTGCACTACAGTGATTACCAGCCGCAAACCGCAGACTTTGCGGCCTGTCTGCCGATTCGGGAACTGTCCGAGCCGGAGTCCCGAAAGGTCCGTGACGCGGGTATTGGTATTCAAGAAGTGCCTGACGCGACGGCAGTCTGCCTGGCCCATCACGGACCCTACGAGAACCTCGGCACGTCCTACCTGCGGCTGCTGGAGTATCTGCACGAGAAGCACGGGTTGGACGAGACGTCCCTCCAGTGGCCGACCCGCGAGATCTATCTGCAGGGCCCCGGTATCTTCTTTCGCGGTAATCCGCGCAAGTACGTCACAGAGATTCAGCTCACACTGCTTCCTTCAGAGGAGTTCAACTCCCCGCCGCTCGTACCCCCACGGTCAGTACCGCACGAATAACCTCTTAGGCCCGGGGCGCCGTGTCACTGCCCGGCAAAATGCCTTGGCTCTGCAGGTACCCGATCACTGTCGCAGCCAGGCGGTCGGGCGTCTCTGCTCCCGCGTTCAGTACCAGCTCCGGGTTCAAGGGCGGTTCGTAGGGGTCATCGATCCCTGTGAACCCTTTGATCTTGCCGGCGCGCGCCTGTTTGTAGAGCCCTTTGGGATCCCGCGTCTCGCAGACTTCCAGAGGCGCATCGACAAAGATCTCCACAAAGCCGCCGCCAGTTCCCCCTTCCTCCACGACCTGGCGGACGCGGTCGCGATCGGCCCGGTAAGGGCTAACAAAGGCGGTCAGTGTGACCAGTCCGGCGCTGGCAAACAACTGCGCCACCTCACCGACACGGCGGATATTCTCGGCGCGGTCGGCGGCGCCAAACCCCAGCCCAAACCGCTCGGCATAGTCCGCACCGCGTTCCTGGAGACGCTGGGGGCTGGCATTCAGACCGTGCCGCAGATTATCTCCGTCGAGCAGAAAGGTGTGGATACCCTGTTGCTGCAAACGGTGTTCGACTTCGTTGGCCACGGTACTCTTGCCACTCCCGCTCAATCCGGTGAACCAGACCACGCAGCCGCGGTGCCCATTCGTCTGCTCCCGCGTCTGCCGTGAAACCAGGTGTTCATGCCAGGTGATGTTGACGGATTCGTCTGCCATCTTCAGTCCACTCCAGCCAAGAGAAATACTGCTACTACGAATTAACTGCAGGCAACCCGTCGACGCGCTGCCTTAAATACTCGGCCTCGCGCTGGGCCGCGGCCTCCGGTTCGGGCAAGGTATCCCAGTAAGAGAGCGGCATGCCCTTGAAAGGATTGACGTACTCATACGTCATTGGGCCCGCAAATCCGCCCCGCTGTGCC
>CAZITS010000285.1:0-2910 GCA_964542185.1 uncultured Pirellulaceae bacterium | reverse complement strand
GAAAGGATTGACGTACTCATACGTCATTGGGCCCGCAAATCCGCCCCGCTGTGCCGCTGCCAGCAGCTGTTGCCAGTCGAGATCGCCGTCGGCCAGCGCAGTCCACTCGTAAGCGTAGTCGCCACGTGGCATGTAGTTCCACTGGGTTGATTGATGGCGACGGACGTTCTTGAGATGCAGTACGTCGACCTGGCCGGCCAGGCGCTGCAACCCTGGCTGTGGCTGGAGACCTTGAAACCAGGCGTTCACCGGATCATAGGCAATACCTACGCGACACCGGTTACCGAGATCCGTTTTCATTGCCAGCAAGGAGTCGGCATCGGGCGTCACGGTGTTCTCGTTGTTTTCCAGTAATAGTCCCACTCCCAACTCAGCCGCTGTGGACGACATCTGGGTGAGGCCGGCGACCGTCCGGTCATAGGCCTCTGCCGGTGTGCAATGCGAACCGTCGGGGCGCTGCACGGTGTTGTTGATCGCCCGTACCCACGATGCGCCCAGGTCGCTGGCCAGCTGTAAATAGTCCCGAAACAACTGCCGGTAGTGGTCCCCCGCTGCGCCCGGCAGGTTAACGGAACTGGAACAATACAGACAGAGTAACGGCACGCCGGCCCCCTCCAGTCGCTGCCGTAATTCCTGCCGCGCCGAGGCACGCAGCTGCTGTGGCCCCAGCATATCGTAGCCAAACGCATTTTTGTTCCGCTCTCGATCGCCGGGCACCCCCAGACTCATCCCGCGGGCATCGATGCAATCCCAGCCAAAGCGCGTGGCCCAATCAATGACCTGACCGATCCCCAGCGGGTGACGCCAGGCGATCGAGCCGTAAAGTGCCAACTGCATCGCCACCGCTTCGACTCCCTCCGCAACCAGGGCTTTTCCCACACTGCGGTGGAGTATAACTCCCTCCCTGCAGCCACGTCACCCGCCACTACGAGCGCCGCGGCCGCCTGCTCATTCGGCCAGCGTGTCCGGCCCGAACTTGCTTGCGTCGATGTCCGCGTTGCGGGTAGAGTGGCAACAGAGTTCGTCTCGTCAAGAACACATGACCGAATGTGAACCACTCGTCCCGCATCACTGCAGGTAAACGGTATGCTGCCCCTCGTTCGCAACCAGTTCCGCAACGGCGTCGCCTGGACGCTCGTGCTGATGTGGTGCGTGATGCTCGCCGCACCGCACAACGTAGGCGCCGCCAACGAGGAACCGATCGCCAACGAGTCTCCTACCGCTGCGGCTGAAATCAAAGCCTGGCTGGCGGCGCTCTCAGCGCGGGAGTTCTCCAAACGCCAACAGGCAACCCGCAAACTTCTGGCAGCCGGCCCACGCGCCATTTTCGCACTCCAATCCGCCGCCACATCTTCCCAAAGCGAAAGCCGTGCCCGCGCCGTCAGCATCCTGGAAGAACTTGCCTTATCGACCGATCCCGAAACCTGGAAACCAGCCCAAGCAGCCCTCAGGGAACTGGCCTCTTCGTCCACGTCCAGTGCGCGCCGCGCCGCCTCCGTCCTGGCAGAACTGGGAGACAAACAAACCCGTCGAATGACGCGAGCCATCCGGCGTCAAGGAGGCCGCGTCTACAAACTCCAGAACGACCGTTTGCGAATCGACCTGAATGAGCAATGGGTGGGCGGAAACCGTGGCGTGCAGGCCCTCCCCAGATTGCCGGGCGTGATTTTCGTCTCCTTGGAACGTTCCGACGTCGGGGATCGTGGATTGGCCTGGCTCTCCTCGATGCAAAGTGTCCAACGACTCTTCCTGGGTCGTTCGCGCGTCACCGGCGCCGGCCTGGTTCACCTGGAAGGGATGGCAGGCCTGACACACGTGTCCCTGCAGCACCAGGCGATCCGCGACACAGATCTGCAACGTCTGTCGCAACTGCAGCAACTGGAATCACTAGGCCTCGACGATACGCGCATTACCGACGCTGGCCTGTCCCATTTGCAGTTTCCCCAATTGCGGGAACTCTGGCTCGACCGTACCACCGTCACTGCCGCCGGCCTGCAGAATCTAACCCAACTCGCCAATCTGGAGAGTCTCCACCTCGTCGGCACACGAGTCTACGGCGCGCAGGTCGCCGTATTGAAACAATTTGAAATGTTATCGACGCTTTGGCTGCGCGACACACCTGTCGATGCGGCAACGATCACCGCGCTGGCTGGCTGTACCGGCCTGACCAGCCTGGGACTCGATCGCACGTCGATTCGCGATGAACATCTGGAACCCCTGAAAAACCTGACCGATCTGGAAACACTCTGGATTTCCCAGACGGGAATCGGCGACCAGGCACTCGTCCATCTCAAATCTTTGACGAGTCTCAAAATCCTCCACTTGTCACAGACCGCGATTACGAATAACGGAATGAAGCACCTGGCGGCACACCCCGCTTTGAACTCGCTCTACATCAACGAAACGGAGATCGATGACGCGGGACTCGCCCAACTGGTACAGTGTCAACAGTTGCGGCGCATTTACGCGAAATCAACGCGTGTTACCGCCCAGGGCGTCACGCAACTCCGCGGCAAGCTGCCAAAGTGTCGCGTCTACCTGAACTAGCAAGGCAATCTGCGCCCCAGCGCACCACGCGTCTTGTCAAATGCCTCGCCTGCCGGGAACCGTGCAGCCCCAGCGCTCGGCACGCTTGCCGAGCGTAGTGTCGAAGACTGGGCATTGCTGCGCGCGGGTCGTTCATTCGGTCGGCGCCGCTGCTTCGCCGGTGGCGACGTACCACCTTTCTTTTCCGGCCTCTCGCTCGTCGTCTTCATCCACATCGCCAGCAACAACGCGACCAGCACCAGTCCAGCGGCGCCCCAACTCACCCGTAACATTCGCTTGCCGGAGCGCAAACGAGCGCGCCGCTGGTTGCGTACACTACTCACACCAGAGTCAGCAGACTCCGCAGAAGCTGGCGGCTCTGGC
>CAZITS010000284.1:0-6886 GCA_964542185.1 uncultured Pirellulaceae bacterium | reverse complement strand
GTCTGCCGTGGGGATCGGGACGAATTTGTGGTCATGACAGCGCGCGCAACTGACCGTCAGACCAAGCAAGCCGCGGGTGATCGTATCAATCTGGTCGTCGATGACGTCGTGGCGATTGTTGTCAAACATGCGGCCGAGTGTCAGGAAGCCCATCGCGGCCAGGGCTGGATCTTGAGCCGCCAGGTCCAACTGGTCGGCGGCGATTTGTTCTTGGATGAACACGTTGAACGGCTTGTCGTCGTTAAACGCGCGGATGACATAATCACGGTAGGTGTACGCAAACGGTCGGATTCGGGCATCTCCGTACATCAGTACGCCGTCTTTGGCATCGGCGTAACGTGCCACATCGAGCCAGTGTCGCGCCCAGCGCTCGCCGTAATGCGGTGAGGCCAGCAGCGCGTCGATCAGGGCGGGAAGATCAGCCAGGGCTGTGTCCCGTTGTTCTGCCGTGGGTGGCAGGCCGAGCAGATCGAAGGTCATCCGCCGCACGAGAGTTCGCCGGTCTGCACGCGGAGCTGGCACAAACGACTTCTGCTCAAGCAACTGATCGATGAGTGCGTCGACAGGATGGCGGCCGGCGGTTAGCTGGGGTTGCGTGAGAGGCTGAAAAGCCCAGTGCTCCTCGCCAATCGGTCCAGAGGGGAGGGGCTTCCCCGTTCTGGGGTCGACGGCGCCATCGCGAATCCAGCGAACCAGATCGGCGATTTGGCGAGGTGATAACGGATCGGCTTCGTCCGTTGGGGGCATCTTGAGTTGGGGATCTCGATGTTGCACCGCCTTGACCAGCAGGCTGGAAGCCGGATCGCCAGGTACGATCGCCGGACCGCTTTCACCGCCACGTTGCCAGCCCACGCGGGTGTCGAGTCGAAGTTTGCCCATTGCCTGATCAGGGCCGTGGCAAGCGTAGCAATGTGCAGTGAGGAGCGGACGAATTCGCTGCTCAAAAAAATCCGCTTTTTCATCGGCGCGACTGATGGTGCCCAGAACCATCAACGGGATGACAAACCAGGAAGCTCTCGGCTGCATGGGCCACCGTTTCTGTGACGAGTGGAGAGGAAGTGAGACGCCTTTATGCTTATTTCAGTCGCCACCTGTAGATAGAATGAGCAACTGAATACCGAACGCGAGGCCGACTTCCTCATTTTCCCTCTTCGGAGTGTGGACTACCACCCCACTGTTGGGCGGCTTTGGCCACCATGTCCTTCGGAGTCGTCGATGTTGACCGTCGAACCCGATGCCCAGTTGGATTTGCGCGGAATCATTACGCGTTTTCCTGACAAATTAGACGATTTGGGGCCAGCGCCCGACGTGACTTCTTTACTCTCTCTGGATGCGGCGGCTCCGTTGCAATCATCGGATCAGATACGCGCGTGCGTTCGTGACCTGTTACGTGCTGGGGGCTTCAAGCCGGCTGGTCGTAACAAACCGGCATCAGAGTATTTGCGCACTGCAGCCAGCACCGACAGACTGTCTTCCATCAATTTGGCAGTAGATGTCTGTAACGCGGTTTCTCTGCATAGTGGATTGCCCATGAGTGTGGTCGATCTGGATCGCGTTGAAGTCCCCTTGCGAGTCGCGGTCGCGCCCCAATTCGCGTCATATGTCTTCAATCTTTCTGGACAAATCATCGACGTTGGCGGGCTCTGGTGCTTGCACGATGCCGTGGGACCGTGTGCCAATGCAGTCAAAGATGCCCAACGTACCAAGACCTCACCCATGACATGGCAGACCCTGTCGTTGTTCTGGAGCGCGGTTCCTCTGTCTGGCCAGGCGGACGCTGCCGAAGCGTGGTATCGCGACTTGCTTGTATCGCAGGGGTGCCAGATTGAAGGCTGTGAGGTCACTGTGTTGTGACCTGATGGTTGTGACCTGACTCGTGCGCCCTTGGACGTCCTGCCTGATAAATCGGTGGCCTGCCACTCCCCCCCCAAAAAAAAACGGTTGGGTTGCGGAACTTTTAGACGGTCTCTGACGTCTACCTCAGCAGGGCAGGCAGGGTGTGCAGAAAAACGGAGATGCAACAATGAAACGAATGGCCTTCATAGGTGGTTTACTGTTGGCGTTGGCCGCGGCAGAGCCTGGACTGGGGCAGGGGTTCCTGCTAGTGGATAGCGATCGTTTCCGTTTGCCGCGGCCGCTACCAACGCGGCCGCTTCCCCCGCCACCCGCCCTCTCTTATCGGATCAAAACGCTGGCCATTGACGCGCGCCTGCGCGACCAGGTGGCGGAGGTGCAAGTGTCGCAGTCTTTTGTCAACACCGGGCGGCGGGTGATGGAGACCTGTTTTGTGTTTCCTCTGCCTTACGATGGGGCCATCGATCGACTGACATTGCTGGTGGATGGTGTGGAGCACGAAGCGAAGCTATTACCGGCAGAGAAAGCACGGGCGATCTATGAAGGCTACATCCGTCGAAACCAGGATCCCGCACTGCTGGAGTGGATGGGCGCTGGCATGTTCAAGACCAGCGTGTTTCCTGTGCCACCCGGTGCCGAACGCAAAGTGACATTGCGTTTCACCCAACTACTCCCGAAGCACGGCCAAGTCACGGACTTTTTGTATCCTTTGGCGGCGGCCAAATACACCTCACACCCTGTCGAGACGATCCGTTTCCGGGTCGCGATTGAGAGCCGCTGGCCCGTCAAGAGTGTCTATAGTTCAACGCATTCGGTGGAAATAAAACGTCCCGATGAGCGGCACGCGGTCGTTCAGTTCACCGCGCAAAATCAAATTCCTGCGGAAGATTTTCGCTTGTTCTTTGACACGGCCCCACAGAAGTTAGGAGCCAGTTTGTTGTCGTACCGTCCAAATGCGTCAAATGACGGTTACTTCTTGCTGCTTGCCAGTCCTGAAGTAAAGGCGGCTGACGAAGATCGGCAGCCGAAGACCGTGGTACTCGTCGTTGATCGCAGTGGTAGCATGGCGGGCAAGAAAATAGACCAGGCCAAAGAGGCGTTGCGGTTTGTACTCAATAATCTACGGGAAGGGGATCTGTTCAACATCGTTGTTTACGATTCCAGTGTGGAGGTGTTTCGGCCCGAGCTGCAGCGATTTGATGCGGAGACACGCAAACAGGCATTAGGGTTCGTTGAGGGGATCTACGCCGGGGGAAGTACGAACATCGATGCGGCGCTGCAATCGGCGCTCGGCATGCTGCGCGAGCCGCAGCGTCCATCGTTTGTGTTGTTCCTGACCGACGGTTTGCCAACAGTCGGCGAGAAAAACCCGGCCAGAATTGTCCAGCAGGTCAAGGTTGCGAATCGAGCTGGCGCCCGTTTGATCAGTTTTGGTGTCGGTTACGATGTGAATAGTCGTCTATTGGACAGGTTGTCTCGGGACAATCGAGGGCAATCCGGATACGTGCGACCCGACGAGGACATCGAAGCACATGTCAGCCGATTGTATGGCCGAATCAGTGCGCCGGTGATGACGGGTATGACGGTGGATGTGGATATCGAAGGGGAGGCGGTACGGTCAGGAGTGTCGGTGAATCGCCGCTATCCAAAGCAGGTGCACGACCTGTTCGCAGGTCAGCAGCTGGTGGTGGTCGGGCGCTATCGAACCGCCGGTCGCGCCAGGATCGTGATTGCCGGCAAGATCGGAGAAACGCAGCAACGTTTTGACTTTCCGGCGGACTTCGTCGCACACAGCCCGGACCAGAGTTTTGCCTTTGTGGAGAAGCTGTGGGCGGTCAGGCGGATCGGTGAGCTCATCGATGACCTGGATTTGAATGGCCAGAACGAGGAACTGGTCGCGGAGCTCGTGAGGCTGTCGACCAGGCATGGAATCTTGACCCCCTATACTTCCTTCCTGGCAGACGACCAGGGGAATACGGATCTGGCGGATGCCGAAAGCGGCCTGCGACGGGCACGCAACCGTATCGAACGTCTCGCGGAGAGTGCGGGTAAAGCCGCGTTTTCGCAGCGTGCGGTCAAACAGGCGCTGCGGGATGCGCCGCGGCCGCAAGCTTCTGCCGCGGCGAGTACCGCTGGTGGTTTGGGCGCAGGTCTGGCGATTCGCGACATTGACTCGGATGAAATTGTGGCGGTGAACACGGTTCGTACCGTGGGTAACGAGACGCTTTACAAACGGGGTAAGCTCTGGATCGCGGCCAACGCACGCGATGTGGATTTGCAGAAGGACCGTGACCAGCTCGTGGTCGTGGAGCGGTTTTCACCTGCCTGGTTTCGTCTCAGCAAAGACAATTCTCCTGCGCAAAACAGAGTGCTGGCAGCACAACGCGCGGGTGAGCATCTCCTCCTGCGTTTGCGAGGAGTCATTTATCGCATCGAGTGACCGTCGGTTGCCTGACTGGCAGCAGGGCCTGGGCCTCCCGCTTGTTGTTGAACGGCGGCAGGCGTTGGCGTACATTGACGCGGACGATCTGGCGACCCCGACGACCTGACTCGCACGTGCGCGCATCAAAGGAGCATGCAAGATGATCCGGACAAAGTTGTTCGTCGCAGTATGCCTGCTCGCATGCGTTCCCCAAACGGCCCGGGCCCAGGTCCTGCAATTGCCTGTCGTCAGCCAGTTTTCGATCGGCACCTCCGTCCTGGTGCCCGATCGGGGGACGGTCACTTTGGGCAGCCTCTCACGGTCGCATTATCGCAGTGTCCGCCGGGGCCACCCGTTGCGCAGCTTGCCGTATTTGGGGCGCGTCAGCGGCAACCAGGCACGCAGTCAAGCGACTCGTTTGAGTGAGGTACAGGTTACGGCGTCGATCATAGACCACCGCGCGCTGGATCAGGCGGTACTGGCGGAAGCTGCTCGGCGGAACGATTCCGGGAACGGGCAGCTCTCACGTGCCCAGGTACTGGCGGGGCAGCTGGTATCGCGCCGCGCCGGGGTGACTGCAGCACGGCGTTATCGGAGCAGCCGCGCTGCAGCACGGCGTCCCACGAAACCCACCAGTACGACCGTGACTGCAGCGGAAGAGTTACAGCAGTTGTTGACCCGAGCGTCCCAGTCCGTCCGTGACGGTAAACCGGGTGCGGCTCGCATCTTCTACCGGATGGCGCGCAAGCGAACCGAGGATGCAGCGCTGCAAAGGCTGCTTGACGCGCAGTTAGATCGACTCCAGTAGATCGACAGCCGGTCCACGTGGTGCCTCATATTTACCGCACTCAGGTAGCGGAGGGGGCAGATTCTGGGAGACTTTTGCGGGTAAAAACCCCGCCCGCCCACTACGCTCGACTCGGGGCCCCTGCTCCACCTATACTTGACAGGTCGGCAAATAACGCATTTCAGGGTGTGAGTAGTGGAACGTAGTACCCACGTGCAACGGCGTGATTTTCTGCAGCTCGGTGTGACGGGTCTGGCGGCGACGCAACTGGCGACGATGCCGCTGGCAGCCGCACCGGCGCGCAGTGGGAGTTTCGGACGTGCCCGCAGCGTGATCGTGATGTTCTGCTGGGGTGGTATGAGCCATCTCGACACGTTCGATATGAAGCCCTCTGCGGGAAGTGAAATCCGCGGTGAATTCAACCCTGTCTCGACCCGGGTTCCTGGCATTTCGATTACCGAGCATCTGCCGCGGATGGGGCAACAGATACAGCACCTGGCGGTCGTGCGCAGTGTGCATCACCAGTCGGCGGACCATCGGAAGGCGGCCTACTGGAGTCTGACGGGGCATCCTCCGACCAACGCCATCGGTGGCGTGGTCGCGCCGCAGCTACCTTCACGTAAGGATTGGCCCAGCTTGGGGGCCCAGGCCGCCATCGCGTTACACGAGGACCGCCGCTACCAGCAACATAAACGTGTTACCCGCACGCGACCGGATGAGCTGCCCGTGGTGCCCGAGTCTGGCATCGATTGGCAGCAGCTGCGGCGTTTCAAAGAAGTCAGTTTGAGTACGGATGTGCTGGGTGCGGGGCGTTTTCCGGTGGGGACGTTTGGACTGCAGGATGGTTATTCCAACGGGCACACGGTGGCGCTGATCGGGATGATTGGGCAGGCCCATGCCAAGTCGGTTCCGGTGACACGTCTGACGGATGGCCCGCGGATTGACTGCGCGGCGCAGGTCGCCGGCGACGGCACGGCTGGCGACTGGGGCTCGGATACGCACGGGCGGGGTGGGCATCTGTATTTGATCGGTGAAGGGGAACCGAACTCGCCACACCCGGGGTTCGGGTGTCATGCCAACAAGTTCATTACCTTTGACTTGGATGCCGTCCGCCAACGTCACTTCGAAGATACCGAGCGCGACTTTGTCTTGACATGTCGGGTGGGGGTCAACGGTGCACCACAGGTCGCCCCCACGGCGGCCGGCCAGGTAGGCGTCTGGGCTGACGGAAAACGGATCGCGCTGAGCCAGATCCTCCCACGCGATGGCCGCTGCCAACAGCTGGAAGTGGCGGTCCGGGCGGGAGATCGCTATCTGACACTGGCGATGCTCAACGGCGATTCTTCGACGTACTTCGACGACATGGCGATCCGCGATGTGACGCTGGTGGAAGTGTCTGGAGAGCTTCCTGCGCGTGCCGAGCCGGATGAACCGAAGGTTGCCAGCCAAGAGATGAGTGAGGAGCTGGCTGCCAACTTGCCGCGCACGATCAGTATTCCCTATCCGCTGGCGGACAGGGGCATTCTCAACGGGCAGTTTGGTGGCTTCCTGGGCGCGCAATACGACCCAGTCTTCGTCCACCCGGGGCGCGGTCAACCTTTTAAAGGCGTATCACCGACTTCAGGTACGATTGATTTGATGCCGCGCGGTGTCAGTCGTCGCCGCCTGGCCGAACGCGGCTTGCTCTTGGATGGGCTGAATGCAGGGTTTTCCTGGGCTTCTCCGGAGGATCTCTCCTCGCGCGTGCAGGCTTCGCAGAATCAAGGCATTAACATGCTGTTGGCGCCGGAGGTGCAGTCGGCGTTCGATCTGGCGCGGGAACC
>CAZITS010000283.1:0-6889 GCA_964542185.1 uncultured Pirellulaceae bacterium | reverse complement strand
GGTCCACCGCGCTGATTTGGCGCGCAAAGTAGCGCGTTTACGACCCATTGGCGTGATCAAGGGCTGATCTGGCTACTGCGCAGCCAGTCGCAACACCGTGGTATTTCACCACGGTGACTCCATCTGGCCGACCACCTGTTGGGCGACTCGAACGAAAATATCATTTTGCGCAGTGAGCATGGATTGACCGGCCTCGGGCACAAAGTCGGCCGCTTGTCCCAACGCGATGGAAAGTGTGGGCAGCGGCATCGTTACCGGTTCCATCAGCGGATTACCACGTTGGTCAATCCAGGTGTATTCGACGGCGATATTCCATTCGATGTCACGAGGATTGTCATTGGCATTTTCGACCAGAACCCGTTTTCGTTCTGAAACGATACGACCCCTCAATACACTATCCGCGTTGGTTTGATTGACGACTTTGTAGGGCGTATCCTGTTCGATTTGTTTAGCGATTGCTTCGGTGAGGCGTTCCCCGAGCTGGCGGCGAAAACTATTCGAGGCGACCAGGGGAACATGGACAGTGCGGATGTCCGTTGGATAGAGCGAGGCAGCGCCCCATTGGTACCCAGCACACCCCAGGGAACCGCCGAGAATCAGCAGCAACGGCTGGATGAAGATAAGAGGTGAACGCACGCAATTACCTCCGTGCGTTGCCGAGAGGACTGGTGGCAATCAGTGGTTTGACAGTCGAGTCGTCAGGGAAGATTTTCACGAGCCAGGGGACCGCTTGTGGTGGGGAGTCAGGTTGATCAGCTATTTGCGTCAAGCGGTCGCGGGCCTGCTGCGAGAAAGGTGTTTCCGGGTAGTCTTCCAGTAGTTGCTGATAATGCAAACGCGCCGCCTTGTACTGCTTTCGCTGATCATAAAACTTTCCTGCGTTCCAGCCGCGCTCCGCTAAACCAAAACGTACTTGGGCATAGGCCTTGTTGAGTGTCTCGTGTTCACGCTTGGCGAGTTGCGGAAATTGCCTGTGAATCTGTTTCAAGAGTTTTTCCGCTCCCAGCAGAGGCTCCGCCGAATAGTCAGGGCCTTCATAGATTTGCAGTTTGGCCTGGATGCCGTAGAGATGCGCGTGGAACTGATGTTCGCTACTGGCAAAGTGGGTGCGGAGGTCGGTGAAGTACTGGTCTGCCTGGTGATAATCGGCTTGTTCCAGGTAGGCGACTCCCGCGGCCAGGGTCGCGTCGTCGGCCAGTCGGCCGGTCGGATCATCGAACCGAATCCGGTCGTAAATTTTGACCGCGTGTCCGAAATCGTCTCGCAGTGGTCGAGTCTGATCGGTCCAATTGAAAGCGTAAAAGGGGCGCGTCTGCTTTTCGTTCACAGAGAGCCAATACTGGGAGATCGTGAAGCGACGTGCTTCGATTCGATCGAGGTGCCTGGTCTCAGGGTATTGTTTGAGGAGTTGTTCGTAGGTCAAATTGGCCCGCGGGTAGTGATTCCCGAAATAATAGCTTTCGCCAGCCATAAACAGGGCATCTTGCTCAAGTTCAGAGTCAGGCCACAGCGCGGCTGCTTTCTCGTACTGTTCGGCCGCAGTGAAAAAATCGTCGTCACTTGCCGTTTCCGATTCTGGCTGAGCACGTTGCGCACTGGCTTCACGAAATGTGTTTTCGGCCAGCTGAAACTGTTGGCGTGCTTTTTCTGTCTGGGGTCCGGAACCCGAGATGCGTTGGAATGTCTTGCTGATTTTGTCGAGTGGTTTAACCTTCTCGTCTTCGGGAAGTTCCTCGTCGATGTTTTCCTGTGAGACGTGGACCACATCATCAGACGTCCACTGACTCAAAGGTTTCTGCGACAGGGACTCGTAGTTTGTCTGTGGTTGAGAAAGCGTGGAGCAACCGATCACTGACAACAGGCCGGTCAGTGTCGTACTGATACAGTAGCGAGTTCCTGACTCTCGCATGCAGGCGATCCTTCTGGTCGATGGGAATATACGGAGGGGGAATATGCGGAGGCGGCGCTGGGAAGTCCAAATTGCCTGGCCGGTCGCGTCCCTGTTGTTGTCGTTACAGAGTGGTTGGTTTACTGCTGTTTGTGGGGTTGTCCGTCTAACCATTGGTGCATGCGAGGTCGATGTCCCAGGAGATGGCACAGGTACCGGCTCAGTACTCCACGCATTTCACCTGCCACGCGCGGCGTGAGCGGCGCCGTAGCCTGGACGGATGTTTGCTGTTGGGTGTACTGTCGCATCGTGGCGATGACTTCTCCTGACACACTAACGACCTGGTGCTGGCCGATGCGGCATTTGCCACACAAGACACCACCGGCCAATTGTCCAAAGGCAACTCGGTTTGTGTTTTCGATGCACTCACCACAGCCAACACAGGCATCCAGCATCGGCAAATGACCCAGTAAGCGGAGTGCGTTGAGTTCAAAGCGGAGTAGATCCGCACGCCATTCCGATTCGCTGTCCAGGCTTAACAGGAAATCATTTGCGATTTGGAATAGTTCTGAGTGCGGGTCTCCTTCATCAGTAAGAGAACGTAGCAATTCGGCGACGTAGTAACCTGCGTAGAGATGAGGCAGGCTACGGGCTGCAGCGCGAAAGCGCCGTTCGAGTTTGGCTTCAGTCAGCAAATGCAGCGCGTCGGATGATTTGCGGAGGAACACTATGCGACACAAGGACAGCAGGTCAAGAGCAGACTCGAAGGGACTCTTGAGACGCCTGGCGCCCTTTGCCAGAGCACTTATTTTCCCGAAATCCTCGGAAAACAGGGTGACCACACAACTGGTTTCACTGAAATCGATGACCCGGATCACCAAGGCGCGTGATTTCTCGCTAGACATGTTGCACCTGTATCACGTCGCCTCAGGCAGTGGAAGACACTCGCGACACCCATTGGGAAATGCGCACGCTGTGCAGTTTCCCGATATTTCCAATCGGCTCGCTGCAGCCAGGGTTTGCGCAGGTTTCCGTTGCAGTCGTGAAAATCGGGTTTTCCAGCATAGTATTAGAGCGCTACGTTGATTCTGTCGAGTCACATCGCTGCGGATCATGCTCACTGCGGTGGGGGACGTTCGAGAGCCGGGCTGTGGCAGGACTGCAGGTGGGGTCGCCTGGCTGGCCGTTGTGAAACAAGCCGTTTCCCTATCACAATACCCTTCTGGGAGGAGTCCGCGAATGCCAGGGCTCCCATCAGTCTTCTGAGTTGGGATGAATCCATGCGTTGGTATCGCGAGCCGTTGCTGCATTTTGTTTGTCTGGGGGGGCTGGTGTTCCTCTACCATGAGGTCCGCCGTCCAGCACCGCTACCCGCCGAACTTCCGATTGTCATTACCCAGGATGACGTGAATCAGCTACGCAGTCGCTGGGAGAATGAGCAGGGTCAACCGCTGCCCGTAGCACAATTGAGCAGACTGGTGCAGCGGCTGGTCCACGAGGAGATCTTGTTTCGCGAGGCGGTGAAGGTGGGGCTGGAGGAAACCGATCCGGTCATTCGACGGCAGCTGATTGCCAGCATGGAAGCATTGTTGCTGGAATTCGCGGGACAATCGGAGCCGAGTGATCAGGAATTACGGATCTTCCTCGAACGGCCTGGGAACGGGTACCCGGCGGCGGTGCGGGCAGCGGATTGGGACCAATTGCGGCCGCAGCTGCGGGAAGATTGGTTACGTATGAGCAAGCAGCAGGCGCTCGAAGACATGATTACTTCGTATCGACGAGACTATGAAGTGATACTTCCTGCTTCGCTGGCGCCAGTTCTGGAGGTGACGCCATGAAGCGGTATGGATTCTGGGTCATTGGGGTTCTGACTGTAATCTTCTCGCCTTGCGGCATCGCACATGAGTTGCGACCTGCTTATCTGGAATTGCGAGAAGTCGCACCTGGCGAATTTGCGGTTACCTGGAGAACGCCTTACAAGGCAGGGCGGCCAGCTCTACTCCCGGAATTTCCTGAAATCTGTCGCCAACGTGGGCCAGCTCAAGTTGAGCAGCGGCCGGACGCTGCGGTTCATCGTTGGCGTATTGAGGTCCCGGCAGTTGCACTGCGTGGGGCGGTCATCGAGTTTCCCGGACTGACGCCCGAATTGATGGATGTGCTGGTCCGCATCGTGTGGCGAGAGGGGCCTGGATGGACATCTGTTGTACGGGGTGCAGGAGGACTGAGAATTCCTTACCAGCCGACGGCCCGTTCGACCGTATTGCGGTACATGGTACTTGGAGTCGAGCACATCTGGTTTGGGTTTGATCATTTGTTGTTTGTCCTGGGCCTGCTCTGGATTGTGCGAGGTTGGCAGCGACTGGTTGGTACCGTGACAGCGTTTACCTTGGCGCACAGTATCACTTTGACGCTGGCAGTGACCGGTAGCATGCGTTTGTCGTCTGCGCCGGTCGAAGCAGTCATCGCGTTAAGTATTCTTTTGTTGGCATGTGAATTGGCCCGGAATACGCGGGGCTTGACGTCACGGCACACCTGGCTGGTTGGGTTTGGATTTGGACTGTTACATGGTTTTGGATTTGCGGGAGCCCTGGCGGAGGTCGGATTGCCGTCAGGAGCCATGTTCTGGGCTTTGGCAGGATTCAATCTGGGTGTCGAGTTCGGCCAACTCGTGTTTGTGTTGGCTCTCGTGCTCTGCCACCTGATGTGGCGCCGTTGGGTTGTGCGCTCGGATGGCTGGCGCTCGGATGGCCGGTTGGTGCAGCTACCGATTTATGGGATGGGCACTGTCGCGGCGTTCTGGTTCTTCGAGCGGTTAGCCGCGTTTCCTTGACCCGCAGTGAACGGTGGCTGCCCATGGCGCAGCGAACGTCTTCAGTTGGCAGTCACCACGCGCACGTAACACCGGACGACTTCGCCTGCGATGTCATGCTCACTGCCGTCGACGGCGTCCAGCGCTTCGGTGACGAGGCTTCTGGAAAGAGTTTCCCCAACGATGAAGTCATGGTTTTCGGAGATGGCTGCCAGCAGTTCTGAGGATTCGGTGTCGATACCGATTTCAATACGATCTGTAAATTCGCAGTCCAGCTGCTTGCGGCGATCTTGCACCAGCCGCACCAGATCTCGGGCAAGTCCTTCCCGGACAAGCTGTGGTGTCAGTTCCGTGGCCAGCACGACGACACAGGATTCGCCTTGGGCGGCTGCCCAGCCTTCTCTGGCCTGCAAACGAAATTGCAGATCTTCTTCGTCCAGTACGAGGGACTCTTCGCCAACGTCAATCGTGACCTGGCCGTGGTCGTTCAGTTCGGCCAGCAGCGTACGTCCATCGCAGTCCAGCAACCGTTGTTTGAGATGTGGCATCAGCTTTCCGATACGTGGACCCAGCCGCTGGAAATTAGGTTGGATTTGGTAGCGGATGTATTCATCAGCCTGCTCCGCGTAAGCCAGTTCTTTGACATTTAATTCCTCACGGAGCAAGTCGTCATGTGCTTCCAGCCAGGATTGGTGGTCCGTTGTTGCCAGGATGACTTCGACTTTTGCCAGAGGCTGTCGTACTTTGAGCCGGGATTCCATCCGAGCCTTGCGCCCCAGCGACGCAATTTCTCTGAGTAGTTGCATGCGCTCCGAGAGTTCGTGATCAATGGATGCCTCGATGCTGGTGGGAAAGTCGCAGAGATGAACGCTTTCCAACACCTGGTCGCCAAATCCAGCGGACAGATTTTTCCAGAGCGTTTCCGCGAGAAACGGTACGAACGGTGCGATCAGTTTGCTGGTCGTCAACAGACACTCGTACAGTGTCCAGTAGGCGTCTTGTTTCTCTGGGGAGTTCAAATCATCTTGCCAGAACCGATCGCGACTACGTCGGACGTACCAGTTGCTGAGCGCGTCGACGAAGCGTGTGAGTTGTTGACAGGCGCTGTAGTTGTCGTAGTTGTCCATCGCCTGCGTGACAGTACTGACCGTCTGGTTTAACTCGCTGAGAATCCAACGATCCAATTCACCTCGGCTTTCAGGTGGGCGGGCTGCCTCGGCAGCCAGCAAGTCTTGATGGGTTAGTTGCCCCTCATTCGACCAGGACTCTTGGACAGGCAACGCCGAGCTTGGATCAAATTCGTCGATGTTGGCGTAAATCACAAAAAAGCTGTAGACGTTCCACAGTCGCAGCAAAAATTCGGGAATGCTGTCTTTGATTGCCTGTTCGCGGTAGCGGATGGATGACCAGGGAGTTTGATTGGCGAAGAAATACCAGCGCAGCGCATCCGCTCCGTGCCGGTCGAGGATCTCGCCCGGTTCGCGGTAGTTGCGTTTGCTCTTGGACATCTTCGTTCCATCCTCACCGAGCATCAGCCCAAGCACCACGCAGTTGCGGTACGGATGGGGTAACTCGGGGGCAGGGACGTCGTCGGATTTGTCAGATTGTTCGTCGAACAGTAGTGTGCTGATTGCCAGCAAGCTATAAAACCAGCCGCGCGTCTCGTCGATTGCTTCACTGATGAAATCCGCCGGAAATTGCTGGGCGAATGCGTCGTGTCCCTGGTGCGGATATCCCCACTGGGCAAAGGGCATCGCGCCGCTGTCGTACCAGCAGTCAATGACTTCGGGCACGCGGTGCATTTTTGCCCCTGCCGCATAGGGGGAATCGTAATAGACCGCATCGATGTACGGTTTGTGGATTTTCAAGTCTTCGGGCAGCTGTGGATGTTCTCGTTGTGCCTGTTCCCAGACCTCGATTCCACCAATCCCCGGTTTCTCCAGCAATTCACCGTAGCTGCCGATGGCTTCCATGCGACCCGTTTCTGAGCAGACCCAGATCGGCAGGGGGGTTCCCCAATAGCGTTCTCTGGACAGGGCCCAGTCGACATTGGATTCCAGGAAGTTGCCGAATCGACCATCCCGAATGTGTTCGGGCATCCAGCGAATATTGCGGTTATTGGCCAGCATCCGGTCTTTGAACTGCGTGGTGCGAATAAACCAGCTGCGTCTGGGGTATTGGATCAGGGGGTC
>CAZITS010000282.1:0-6890 GCA_964542185.1 uncultured Pirellulaceae bacterium | reverse complement strand
AGTTGCCATATGACTCCTGCAATCTACCCAGTTGCGATCATTGCCGGCTTGCTTGCCAGTTGTTTTCCCCTGCCGTCTGCAGCGGATGACACGACGCTGCGCGTGTTTATTTTTGCCGGGCAGTCGAATATGGTCGGGTCGGATTCCAAGGTGGCCGATATTCGGCGTTTCCCGCCTTTTGCCGGCCTGGAACAGCCGCAGACCGGCGTACGATTCTCTTATTCCATTGGGCGTGAGAACAAGCTGGAATCGCGCGGCTGGGTGCCGCTGCAACCGGTGAATCGTGTGGTCGGTCCGGAATTAAGCTTTGCCCGCCAGGTGTCTGCGGCCATCAAGGCCCCGATTGCCATCATCAAATGCGCTGCGGGCGGAACCCATCTGGGGGGGGACTGGAATCCCGACCATCCCACGGGCTTCAAGATGTACCCTTTGGCTCTCAAGCTGGTGCGGGCTTCACTCGCCGAACTGGCACGGCAGCAGATCGACTATCGCATCGAGGGATTTATGTGGCATCAGGGCGAAAACGATATGTTCGAGGAGGATTACATGCCCAACTATGGGAAGAACCTCAAGAACTTTGTCGCCCGCTGGCGCCGTGATTTGCAGGTCCCTGATCTCAAATTCTACGTGGGAGAACTATGCACCAAGACGATCTGGGGCATGGACCTCAGGCCGCGGATGTACGCGATCAGTCAGGGACAACGGGCGGTCACCCGAACCGATCCTCTGGCCGAGTACGTGCCGACGTCACATGTGGGTGTGGAAATTGGTCAACCTGTAGGCTTGCACTATCACTATGGGACGTTGGGGCAGTTGGAACATGGGATCAATTATGCCGACGCCTACCTGCGGACAATCGGGAACCGTCAAGTCGCGGACCGTCCGCTCACAGCCTGGCCCTATGCCCCGGACAGTACGGTGAAGTTGTTTGTACTCGCGGGACACCGCAATATGGAAGGAGAGCGAGCGTTTCTGCAGGACCTCAAGCGATTACCGGACAGTCAGCCCCTGCTTCGCGACAACCACCGCATTGCCTACCGCTACAGCATCGGCGGCGGTTATCGGGTTTCGCAGTCCTGGGAGCCGCTGGGTCCCGCGGGATTGTACGACACATTTGGCCCAGAACTGAGCTTTGCGCAGACCCTGCAAGGCAACCTGGACGACCGCATTGCCATTGCCAAGTTTACCCACAGCGGTAGCCAGATGATTGACTGGACCCCCACCGGTAGCCTCGCCAAGAGCCGTAATCTCTACCCTCAATTTGTCTCGTTTCTGCGCGAGTCGATGCAGCAGCTGGTTGATCAAGGCCAGCGTGTGGAGTTGGCGGGTATCTTCTATCACGCAGGTGAAAATGACATGTCGTTTTCACCACACCGACGGAACGCGGCGAAGTGGTTGCAGGAGACGATCGGGCAAGTGCGGCAAGACCTGCAGCTGCCTGGACTCAAGTGGTTTGTCAGTCAGCAGGCACCCACGGACGAGAAAAGTGTCAACCAGATCGATGTCGTCGCAGCTCTTGAAAAAGCCGCTGCCGCGGATCCGCACTTGATTCACATCAAGGCGTTTGACCTTCCGCCGCAGCAACAGAAGCTGGTGATCACTGCCGAGGGCATTGTCGAATTGGGCGAGTTACTCGCCAGACATTACCTCCAGCAGCGCTAGTCGGCTGGTTGTAGCTGCGCAAAAATCCGTTTGAGGAACTGGAAGTCGTCGGTGGTGAGTTGGATGCACTCCTTGACCGGCAGCCGGTACTCGGTATGCAGCGTGTAGAACCCATCGTATCCGGTTTGCTGTACCGTGCGGACAAAATCGGGGATGGGTGCGATACCATCTTCCAGCCGCACGTAGTTCGTACGCCATTTCTGTTGGCCGAGCGCGTCACGCGGGCCCCGCTGCCACTGGAAATTCTTCAAGGCGACCAGCGAAATCCACGGTCTGAGCAGGTCGATAGCTTGTCGCCAACCACCAGCGCCGCCTGTGATCGTCATGTGATAGGAGTCCAGGTAGGCGCCGATGCGGTCGGGCGGCAAGTCGCGAATCAGGTTGTACAACATGAAACCACTCGAAGGCAGGGTCGCTCCGGAATGGACGTGCACGCAGGGGCGGACGTCGTACCGGGCAGCCAGTTTCACCACCGCGCTCAACTGGCGTTTGACTTCATCCATTCGCTTGGACAGATTTCCGAACTCGCCGACGGAGTAGTAGCCGATCTTGATCCGTTGGATACCCAGTTTCTGACAGGTCGCCAGAATGCGCTCGGAGTCCCGGTCCGGACCGGTGATGCCAGTAGTCAGCATCATGATCTTCAGACCGTGGTCGGCTGCCGACTTGGCCGCTGCAGGTAATGCTTGTACGGCGTCGCGGGGTTCGATATGGCCGCCGGGGCGGACAGTCAGGTCGAGGCCATCCACGCCCATCTGCTTGAAAATTTTGCAGACTTCAGGAATGGCAAGTTTCTGGAAGTGTTCGGTGTAGGTGCAGACCTGGGGGAACGGTTTGCTGGCTGCCGCCGGTGTCGAGCCACCTGGTGCCGCGGACGCCAATCCGGATAGCAGAGCAGCACGCAGAAATTTCCTCCGCGCCGCACCTGTGCGTGTGTCATTTCCGGTGGCATGAAGGGTCTTCATGGAGCCGACTTTCCTGTTCAGGACTGGTGTGATCTGGCTGGTGCCGCAGCGATTCACGGTGCCCGGGGGTTTCCAATGTAGACGATTCCACCCAGCCTCGCATGCTTCCACAGCGGTAGCGGTGCGTTCTTTACGGCCAGAAGTTCGGTCGATCCGACGTGTCGCGTTCTGCTTGCGGTGCCGGGGTCGCTGCCTGGGAATCTCAGTCGGTGGCTTCCGTTTCGCCCAGTAGTTCCTGCAGTTCCAGCCAGCGGTTTTCCGCGGCGCCGAGTTCCTCGGTGGTGGCCGTCACTTCCTGGTGTAAATGCAGGGCTTTCTCGGGGTCGGCTGTCTCCAGCAGCAGCTGGTTGGTTTCCCGCTTTTGTTCCTCCAGCCGCGCGATTTTGCGTTCCAGGTTACTCAGCTCTTTCCGCATTTTGCGGTGATCACGAACCACAGATCGTCGGTCGGTCTGGGGTTTGTTCTTGGCGCGTTGAGTATTGGTGGAGGCTGATTTGTGTGCGCGCTCGCCCTCTTCGATTTCCTTGTTGATCGAATACAAGTAGGCGTCGTAGTCGCCGAGATAATTGCGTGCCTTGCCGTCGCGGACCTCGATCACGGACGTGGCCACGCGTTGCATAAAATAGCGATCGTGGGCAGTGAAGATGACCGTTCCCTGGTAATCCACCAGCGCATCTGCCAGGGCTTCCGTTGTTTCTACATCGAGATGGTTGCCAGGTTCGTCAAGCACCAGGATGTTGTGTGTTCCCAGTAACAATCCACCGAGACAGAGACGCGCCCGTTCGCCTCCGGAGAGGACGGAAATTTTCTTTTTGACGTGTGCATCGCGAAACAGCAGCGCACCGGCGAGCGACAAAATCTGTTGATCGGTGGTTCCGGCCATTGCCTGGTATTCGAGATAGTCGAGTACGCGCTGGTGTTCAGGCAGACTGGTGTAGACGTGTTGCGCATACGTTCCAATGTCACAGTGATGACCCCAGCGAACCGCCCCTTGCAGGGGAGCAAGTGAATCGACAAGGGTTCGCAAAAGCGTTGTTTTTCCCTGGCCGTTGTCACCCACAATAGCGGTTCGCGATCCGTGTTCGATTTCGAGATCGATACCACTTGCCACGCGCAGCGGATCCCCCTCGTCGGAGGTGTAGCCGATGTCCAGATTGGTGCAGCGTACCGCGGGACCTTGCCGGGCGCGGACGACAGGAGCCCGAATGTGCGCCGTCGGTTCATCTGCGGTAATGTCGGACGTCTCCAGGCGATCAAGTTGTTTCTGTTTGGATCGTGCCTGGCTGGCAGTGTTCGCCCCAGCGCGGTTCTTGTCGATGAACCGCTGTAACTGGCGTTGTTTACTGACGATGGTTGCATTGACGCGAATGTCGTGCTCGCGACGTTCTTGCTGGTACTCCAGAAAGGCGTCGATCTTGCCAGGGTACATGGTCAATTTGCCACGTGACAGATCCAGCGTATGCGTACAAGTCGCACTAAGAAAGGCGCGGTCGTGGGATACGATCAAACATGCCTGGCGAAAACTTCGCAGGAAATGTTCCAACAGCAGCTGGGTACGTAGATCCAGGAAGTTGGTCGGCTCGTCAAGCAGGAGCAAGTTGGGTTCGTGCAGGAGCAGGGCGGCCAATTTAACACGAGTTTGCCAACCTCCCGAGAGCTCTGAGACCGGTCCAGACAAGTAGTCACCTTTCAATTCGAATTGGCCGGCGACCTGGCCACACTTCCAGTCAGGCTGCTGACTGTCACGCATCAAGTATTCGAGCGCAGATTCTCCTGCTCGAAAGGGATCGTGTTGACGCAGGTAGCCGATCTGTAGATCCGGATGTCTGGCGACCTGGCCGGATTCAATGTCCTCTTCGCCCAACAGAATACGCAAGAGCGTTGACTTGCCAGTGCCATTGCGCCCGACGAAGCCGATTTTGACATTGTCCGTTAATGTGACTTCGGCGCCATCCAGCAGGATCTGGTCGCCGTAGCTTTTGTGGACATCGGTGATTTGAATCAAAACAGCCATCGTCGAATCACTTCAAGGAAAAGCAGAAAACGGGATCCTAAGAGGGGCAGGCATTTTGGTAAAGGTGGTACAGGGGCCTGCGTAACGAGTCGACGATCAGGAGAGGGGGGGGAACGGCTTGAATCATGCTGCGTTCAGGGTACCCCGAAGGCAGGCCGCAGGATCCGGATCTGCTCGTGGTAACGTGAACAGGATGTTAAACTAGCAAGCTCAAGTCTATCACCTGGCGGAGGGGTTGATATGTGGCCGTATTCCCGTTCGGTTGGCCTGCGTTTTCCGCCCTTTCGTTGATTGTCAGTTTGCAGCAGGCTCTGGGGGAGCAAGATGATTCGTCTATTGGGTATTGTGAGTTTACTCTGGTGCGCCGGCTACGTTGCTGGAATCGCTGCAGAGAAGACTGCCCCGAGTATGCAGCGGCAAGTGCTGTTTCGCGCTGGTGAAGGGGATTACGGGGGCTATCGTATTCCGTCTCTGCTGGTCACGAACACCCCCCAGACCGTGCTGGTGTTTGCCGAAGCACGAGAGGCCCTTGACGGGTTTGGAGTTCCATTTCCCGACAGAGCGGTGACGGAAATTGTCATGCGGCGCAGCGTGGATGGAGGGCATACGTGGTCCGAACGCCAGGTGGTCGTTCAATCGGAGAACGTGACCACCGGCAACCCGTGCGCCGTGCTGGACCGCCAGACCGGGACGATATTCCTGTTGTTTTGCCGTGGTGTCGCCCCCGCCAAAGCGGGTGAGACGAACAAGACTGCACACTTCATCAAGAGTACGGATGACGGCCTGACGTGGTCTCTGCCGGTAGATATTACCAGTACGGCAAAAGGGAAGGACTGGAAACACATCTTTACCGGCCCTGGGCATGGTATCCAGTTGCGCAGCGGTCGGCTCCTGGTGCCATGTGTTGGCCAGTACGGAGTCCAGTTCAGTTACATGCTCTACAGTGACGACCACGGTAAGTCATGGCGGCGCAGTGCGGCGCTAACTGGTGAGAACACGTTAGATCCAGGTGTCACCTGGCTGAAGCTTGGCAAGAAGCCACTGCGTTATTCGCCGGGGAATGTCAGCGACGAATGCGATGTGCTCGAGCTGGCTGATGGCAGGGTGTATTTCAACGCGCGAAGTCGCCTCGAGGTTGGCTATCGCGCCTTTGCGTATAGTAGTGATGGCGGCTTGCACTGGTCGAAAGTGAAGTTCCATCTCCAGCTACCCGGATCGGTTGTGGATGGTGGGTTGGCGCGGTTGCCGCGCGAGAATGTGCTGCTGATGTCCCGCCCGACCTACCAGTTCAAGAATGGAATGACTTACGGAGGTATCTGGTCACACCGGAGAAATCTCACCATTAGTGTCAGCTTGGATGAAGGCCAGACGTGGCCGGTGTCCAGGCTGATACACAAAGGACCATCCGCTTACAGCGACCTGGCGGTCTTGTCCAACGGTGAGGTGTTGTGTTTCTATGAAGCCGGCGAGGAGTTTCGTTATGAATCGATGCGTCTGGCTCGATTTAATCTCGCCTGGATTCAAGAACGGCCTGAGCCGTCGGACGACACCCCGCCGGCGGAGGATTTGAAGTAAGCGGCGAGCCCGCAGAGTCGGACTATTTGACGATTTCACACTCTGGTAAAGCTTGCTGCAGTGCGACCACGCCGGCATCCGTGACCTGGGTGCCGTTCAGCCAGAGTCTGGTTAATTTGGCCAATCCCATCAGGTGGCCGATCCCTGCGTCGGTGATGGTCGAGCGCTCACCGCCGAGGTAGAGCTCACGCAGGTTTGTCAGGCCCTTCAGATGCACCAGGCCGGCGTCGGTGATCTGTTGTCGTACAAGGTGAAGGGACTGCAGAACGGGAACGTCTTTCAGATGTACCAGGCCTGCATCGGTAATCTGGTCAGGTAATTGGAGTTGGCGGAGATGTTTGAGTCCTGTCAGGTGACGCAGGCCCGCATCACTGATTCGCCAACTGTACAGGGAAAGCACTTCCGGTGATTGAATCGCTGCCAAATAGTGCTTGAGTCCGAGGTCGGTTTGGATTGCCTCGGGAATCTCCAGTCGTTCCAGGTCCAGGCCGCGGAGCTGTTCCAGACCCGCATCGGAAATTCGCCACTGCCGCAAATCCAGGGAAGTCGGAGTTTTGACGGCAGCCAGGTAATAGCCTAGTCCCCGGTCCGTCTGGGCCGCTGCGGGAATCTGTAGTTGATCGAGTTGCATGGCGCTCAGGCTGGCCAGGCCAACACTGCTGATGGGGGTGCCG